>VBPL01000034.1 GCA_005877205.1 Nitrososphaerota archaeon | reverse complement strand
AAATTTGCTCTAGCATGCCTATCACGTAAGAGTTCATCGCTTTTGATTCGTCAAGTGAGGACTCTGTTGCCACATAAAGTCTGCCTACATCCTTTGGATCTATTTTGTTTCTTTCCATCAGTCTTAAACACGCATTGGCTGCCATGCAAGCTGGATCTTGATTAGTATCCACGATAGCCATTTTAGATATTCCAAGGCCCCGTTGAAGTTTGTCGGGGTCCATGCCACGTGCTTTTGCGAAGTCCCTAGCGTCTACAAACAACCTTGGAATGTAGATGGCTATGTCATCTATACCTGCGGCCAACAGCTACACCTTTGGTGTTACAAATATAAGCATTTTGAGAGTCAAATTTGATCTGGTAGAATCATCGTTTTTATTTACTTTTTTAGCCGTTCGATCACAAAATTTCTCATGATTTAAGCTTTGATTTGAAAATTTCATCAAAAACATCATAAGGCTGTGCCCCTACCACTTTTGTAATAACACTATCTGGACCAATTATGAAGAAATCTGGTGTTCCTGAAAGACCCAAATCTCTAGCATTTGAGACACTCTCTTGAACCATATTGACATACTTTGCCTTGATCACACATTCGTTAAATTGTTCTTCATTCAATCCTCCTATTTGTTTTGCAAATCCCGGTAAATTTTTGTATGATGCCCAGCCAGTATTCTCGCCTGCCCAGTTATCGTACAATGCGTCATGATATTCCCAAAACTTCCCTTGTTCTTGTGCACAGTGTGCTGCATTAGCTGCCGTTACCGAATCTTGACCGATTATGGTGAAATCCTTAAAGATCATCTTTACCTTGCCGGTATCAACATAGTTTTTTACTATTTCAGATTCAGTGGCGTGATAGAACTTGTTACAATAAAAGCACTGATAATCACCGAACTCTATCATTGTGATAACAGCGTCTTTTGAACCTAAAATAGGTGAACTATTGTCCGTTATCAGACTGAATACTTTCTGTGACTGGCTTTCTTGCTCTCCGATACTTTGTGGGGAATTCTTGTCTAATACTTGACTGTAGACCAAAAATGCTACTATGATGGCGGCTACTATCCCAGCACCGATTGCAAGCGAAGGTAAATGAACGTTCAACGATGGATCTCTGAATGAAGATTATTTAGTTCTTGCCAGGGTTATCTAAATAAGAGGGCATTTTTGTCACAAAATTGTGAAAAGAGTTTTTGTAAATGGATACGGTTCGATAGGCAGCAGGATTGCTCAATTTATAGCAGATGATCCTGAAATAGATGTTGTAGGAGTAGGCAAGTACTCGCCTGATGAAAAAGTCACAGATGCTGTGTCTAGGGGATTCAAGGTTTATGTTCCAAGAGATAAAAAAGAATCATTCAAGCATTTCAAAATATCAGGATCTATAGAAGACATAATTAGGGAATGTGACCTTGTGATTGATGCTGCACCTGGTGGAATTGGCTATACAAACAAGAATACCGTATACGAACCAAACAATGTAAAAGCTATTTTTCAAGGTGGGGAAAAGATTACTGGTGATAAAGCGGTAGCCGAATTAATCTTTAATTCTCGTGTCAATTATGAGAAGGCATTTGACGAGAAATATGTTATGCAGGGAAGTTGCAATGTTACTGGCATGGGGAGAATACTTCAGCCTCTCAGAGAAAAATATGGAAAAAAAATAAAAAGATATGATGGCACACTTCTTAGAAGATGGGCTGACCTTGAAGATTCAAAGACAGAGGTTAAAGACTCCATTGAGTGGACACTTAAACCGCATCACAATGAAGATGTAAAAAGTTACATGGGTGCTGATACTCCACTATTTATTCGCGTATTCAAAATTCCTACAAGACAAATGCATGTTCATTTGATGGATATACGATTTGATGGATCTGCTCCAAGTACTTCGGAAATTCTCAACCTTTACAAAAATGAGTACGGCGTGGCTACACTATATAATGCAAAAGGAACTAAGGACATTAGAGATTTTGCTGAATCAATTAAATTTAATTTCAAAGATACCAATATGATTCACATACATGCAGATCTTATTGAGGTTCAGGACGATGTTGTGAAATTAACCTATTCTGACGATCAGACCGGAATTGTAGTTCCAGAAAATCATCTTCTCATGCAAGCAATGCTCTTTAAAAGGAAAAAAGAAGACGCGTTCAAACATACGGAACAGCTATTCCACATGGAAGAGAAAAAGAAATTGCTAGAAGGGCATTTTAAGAAGCAATAGCTCCATATTGTTTAAAAATGTCAGATTCGAAGCTATTGTAGATTAGATTCTAAATTGGGGTCGTCAGAAAAAAGTAAGACAACAAACCGGTATAAGTTTTTAGATAAAGCACAACTTGCGGCGAAACAATCGGTGATAACGCTTGCTGCGATAGGGGTAGCAGAGCTAATTGTCACCATATTTACAGGAAGCATCACTCTGACTGCAGACGGCCTAGATTCTCTTGCTGACGCCATGATTTCTTTCATAGTTTGGTTTGGCATAACAATGACGAAGAAGCCAAGAAGCAGCGCGTTCCCATTTGGCTATCGCAAGGTCGAGGTATTAGCTGCTTTTACCGCGGCCATTATAATTGTAGTCCTAGGATCACTCATTACCTACCGTGCAGTAGTGGCTCTGTTCAATCACGTGAATGTGCACTATCCTGAATTAACAATGATTACGCTTCTTGCTGCAGGTGGAATATCCTTGCATAGAGCATTTGTAATAAGAAAAGTAGCAATAGAATCAAACCTTATATCGTTAAAACTTGATGCAAAGAACTCAATCAAAGATAGTACTGCGTCATTTGTAGGTTTTGCGAGTGTGCTCATTGGTACCTATACAAGCTTCAAATTCATGGATGCCATTGGCGGAATGATAATTGCAGGATACATATTTCTGATGGCATATACTGCCATTCGAGAATCAACTCTTGTACTTATCGACTCCGTAAATAATCCCCAAATCACAGACAAGATACATGAACTAATTTTTTCACGTTTTAAGATCAAAACAAAGGAAGTATTTTTAAGGCCTGTCGGAAGTGAGTTTAATGCAGAAATTCACGTAATCTTGCCAGATGATACAAGATTAGATGAAACTAGCAGGATAATGAAATCAATCGCGGCGATAGTAAAGAATGAGATTGGCTTGGCCAGAGTAATAGTAGTTCCTGAGCCAGAACAATATTAGCTTCGCGGGGGATTCGCAAATCTGTTCTCTGCATTCTTGTGATAATCAACTGGTATGTTAGAATCTTTTTGTCTACCAGTTAAGATGCCAATTACTGTATCGTCCTTTTTGATAATTTCTTGTTCAATAAGCTTCTTGATTCCTGCAGGAACGGCTCCCGATGCCATTTCACAGTCAAATCCATTTAGACCGACAAGAGCCATTCCGTCTAACATTTCTTTGTCAGAGACTTGAGTAACAACGCCGTTAGTAAATTCTAGTGCGCGTAGACCTTTGAGAATGTTTGCTGGTTTGGCAATTTGAATTGCAGTAGCCTTCGTTTTCGGTTTTATTCCATTTTTATCCATGTATTCATAATATCTTTTTATCAAACTCGTGTCTGGTTTTCCCTTGTTCCACCTTAATTGTGAACCTTCGAATTTTCCATTGTACAAAGTGTAGAGCGTATTGGCGCCTTCTGAATTTACAGTTGCTAAGCGCGGGATTTTCTTTATCCACCCCCACTCGTACAATTCCATCAAGCTCTTTCCACAGCTTGAGGTATTTCCAAGAGCTCCTCCTGGATAAACTATCCAATCAGGTGGATTCCAGTCAAGAAACTCTAATGCTCTGAAAATAATTGTTTTTTGTCCTTCGATCCTAAATGGATTTACAGAGTTTACTGTATACCCTCCCCCTTCACTGGCTCGCTTAAGTGAAGTAGAAAGCGCATCATCAAAATTGCCTTTAATTTCTATCACTTGCGCACCAAACTGAAAAGCTTGACCTAATTTTCCTGGAGCTACCTCGCCAGCTGGTATATAGACGTCACATTCCATATTTTCATTAGCGGCATACATTGCAGCTGACGCGGATGTATTGCCCGTTGAGGCACAGATTATTTTCTTGACGTTAACAAGTTTCGCATGTGTTACAGCTGTTGTCATGCCGTTGTCTTTGAATGATCCGCTTGGATTATATCCTTCAGGCTGAAGCCAGAGACTTTGTATACCAACATAGTCTGATACTTTAGACATGTGATATGGTTTTGATTGTCTTCCTTCTGCACCATCAAGTGATACTAACCGCTTTGAACATTCATCAATGTTTTCTGTGTCTATTTGACAAAAATTCAACAGCTCACGAAAACGCCAAACCCCGCTTTCGTTGAATATATTACTCATTGGATTTCTGCGGTTATAGAATATTTCTTTTAGTGATGGGGAGGGAATTATTTTATATTTTATATCAAGCAAGTGACCTTTGTCACATTCTATGCGAATATCTTCTACAGGATATTCCAAACCGCAAGTAGATTGAATACACTTTTGATACGCTTGCATTTGCATTATGGAAAATTTAGGTGGTACTTATTTAAATCTAAAGGAATCATATTGAATCACATCAGACAAAACACCATAAAGATTGTCGATTGCGTCATAGAGACTAATGCTAAAACAAATTGGATCATCGTTTTGGGCCGGAACGCATATGGAAATTAATGCAGCACTTGCATTCCTTTGAAATACACTCTTTTTCATTCACATGGCCACAAATGCCACATTCACAATGAGTTTGCATGTTATTTTCTGAGAATTTATCACATTTAACCAATATGAGGGTTCTTTTCTTAGTCATTCAACTGTTGTGTAATTTTTTTGATTTTTTAGCTTGTGACGCATTCTTTCTCTCTGCTTTTGCTTTCTCTTCTACGTGTCTAGCCCTGGCATCTTCAGTTTCCCTACTCTTTTCATCAACTGCCTTCATTACTGCTTGAATCAGGCCATCTAGGTCACTGTCAGAAACGGATGGTTCCACGGTACTCGCTATTTGATTGATAGTGTCAGAAATTGCGGAGCTTACCTCCTCAAAGCTTTCAGGATCTTCGTATGCTGCGTTATACAGAGCCTTAAGCCTCCTCACGTCAGAAAGCACTTGATCGGTCAACGTTAAACGGTATTTTTTACCATTAAGCACAATTTCCTGACTTATCATGCTTCGACTCTCCGTTCTAGTTTCATAAAGTTTTCTGTAAATAAAGAACTAATACTGTAAGTACGATACAACTTCAAGTGGAAACCAATGAAACAAGACCTGACCTTGAGGGTTTTAGTTTAGATTACAATGTAGTCCAATGCTACGGCGTCTGCTAAAAGCGAAGAATGTCTAGTGCTTAGTATATACCCATTCTTGATGTCGGTTGTTTGGACCCATCTATTTGTAGAGCTATAATGCCGTTTTTCTTTCATCTCTTTTTCAATCTCTTTTAGATCAAATTCACCTTCTTCTACTTGCTGAGTATTGATGTGTTTTATTGTGATAAGAATTTTCTTTACTTTTACTCTAACACCAAAACGCCATACATGATCAGAAGCATCGTCCTCAACTTCTAATAGTTTTATTTTGATTTCTTTTGTGCCAAAGGCATCGTGGCTTATTAGACTCCTTTCGTCTACGAAATCTTCAAAACTCATCAATATATTTGGCGTGCTCATATTAAAGAAGTGTTCGTTTTACGATGAAACCGAATTTTTAATGTGAAAAGGCATTAGGCAATCTTCAAGTGTCAATTCTTGCCTTTGACCGTCAGATATCGCATATGTACTGCCTTCGTATGTACATACAAAATCTGTTACTGGATAGGATTCATTCCATTCCTTGAAATATTCTCTAAGTTCACGGGATTCGTATTGTCCGGTATCTATTCTTTTCTTTGATAGAAATTTGAATGCCATAATCATCTTTCTTGTCTTGTAAAGCTCAAACGTATGTATCCATTTGACGCAGCGAATGATTTGATCATATGGCACTCGTAAAGTCGTATTAGTTCCAGATTTAGCCTCAATGGTGTAAATTGTATTTTCTTTTGTACTTACTGCAAGTATGTCTGGAAGTCCTACGCTTGGAGAGCCAAGCCTAAACGCCTTCCATTCTCCTGATGAATTGAATCGTTTAACTATCGTATCTTCCCAATTGTAGCCACGTTGTCTTCTTGTTCTGGCAATACGGCGGTTTGACGCTTTGCTTTTTTCTCTCAGCTTCTGTTTTGTCTTAGTAATCTCTGATCCCAAAGCAGGCATCATATTTCTAATTCTTAGTTTTACAGATATAGAGTACTAGGTAATTATAGTAACACCTAACGGGTTGTTTCATTAAAACAGTGTCAATTTGAGCGGTCACAATACTTAGGATTAATATTGTGTCATGTAACCAGAACTTATGTGTCGGCTGAATCCTCAACGACTTATCTGAAATACAAAAATTATGACGATCTGTTGAAAGTAATTCTCTATTCATCTCAGTCTGTGCTTGGCGTAGTCCCGTTGATTTATCATGTAAATTACAATAACCAACATGTAGTTTTCGCACAAACGGGTACAATTGGTGGAGTAATAGTTCATTACCTTGTCAGCAAAGACAAACCAGTCAAAAAATTCATAGAGTTAAAACGTCTGAGTGGAGAATTTAATTTCGTAGATAAAATAGGAAGCGATAGTATGTCATTATACATTCCCATACTTGAGCTAGAAGCATCCACTCTCAAATTTCCTTAATATTTGTAAAATTATTGTTATTTAATCGATGTCATTGAACTTAGCGTGTAAAATATGATTCGTTCCTTGTGCGTGAAAAGTAAGTATGGATTATTAAATAATTGCCGCCAAGGATTAAGAATACCCATAAAATTGAAAATAAAGATATGTTTTCAGTATGAGAATAACCGTAACTTACGTTTACAACAGTATCTTTACTGCTGAGATTCTTAATGGATATTACATAATCTCCTGAGTTGTCTGGCACAAATGTAAGTACGCCTTTTGCCACATTTGCATTATACACTGTTATTCCTTGAGGATTTTCGATGCTGACATTGAATGATACTTGCGAGGCCTCATTTGATATTAACAAAGTCATAGGCTTTTTTATCTCATCTACATGTAATACGCCCGAAACAGATTCCTGTGATGGTATTGGAGTTGCTGTAATAAGTCCTTTTTCAATAAAACCTGGAGTCAAAAAGTCATTCCAAGACGAGTTCAGAAATATTACAAACCCAAGACTACACATTATTATTCCAGCCAGCAGGCCATAATTGTATACTTGCTTCTCTTTTGCCAAGCAATTTAGCTGAAGAATTTTATTCATAATATGCAGATGTATGTATCCATGTGATACGCACATATTCGATTACTAATTTTTATATGACTTTCTTGTGTTTGTATAAAGCGTAAGCTATTACAAGGTAGCCTCCATACCAAAGAAGGTTCAGTGGATGGACAATAGTGTACAGATCATACACATCTAAATAGGAATACCAGTTGTCACCTGCTGTTGTAAGGACTATGCCTATGGCCAGTATCAACCACGGGGTGCCTAGTGTTCCTTGACGGAATATCATAGCTCCCAGAATAGCACCTGATAGAATCACAGAAGAGCCAACTATGTATGCAAGACCCAAGAAAAATACGGCATCTGCTGCTTGTTCTTGTCCATATTCCAAGAAAGCATATACGCCAGTAATAACGATCGGTATTAGTATCACTAAAGCCTTTACAGGTCTACCAATCTTGGGCTTGAAGAAAGAAATATTCCTTGCAAGGTGATAAAAAGTAAGTGGATAAAAGGAAAGCCACGCCAAATCTGCTATTGACGGACTTGGTGTTTGGCCTTGTTGTTCGTATATGTAGTATATTATCTCTGCAAGCGCGTTCATTAGCATACCAAGTGCCAGTGCAAGATACGATTTTCCAAAAACCTCCGAATTCCAATATCGCTTAGCTACAAACAATCCAGCTATTGCAGCAACAAGGGGAGTCATGAAATCAGCAAGCGTTGCGTTTAATTCAAGCTGTGGATCATCAAGATTCTTGTACGTATACAAGTATAGCTGAAATCCAATTACAGCTACAAAAATTAAGCCAAAAATTTTATAGTTTATTTTTTCTTCTAGTTTTTCAGGAACGATTTCTCGTTCATCGCGTAATTTCTTCTGGCGAAACATTGAAACTCATCATAGACATGCAATCTGCAGAATACGGCTGTTTTCTATGGATTCTTCTGTAGGTTGTACTTTTATAATCACCTTATTTTTCTCTATTTCTATACTGATGTTCTCAAAGACTGACTTGTATTTTGTCACTTTCTTTCCATCATGTGTAGTTGCAAATCCATGAGGAATTAATATGCCATTTTCAATTAATGAGTTTACTTTCCTATATCCGGATGTTTGAGGCATCTTACTGATTTCCAGTATGTCAGAAATTATTCTGGATTCATCAATTACTGAATTTACAATATTTTTCTTGTCTTCGTCTCCTAATGATTCTAGAATCATCTTAGTAAGTGATTGATCTTCTATTGTAATCCATTTCTTGTCCTTGCGCTGGGATTCTTCCAAGATGATAATCTTTTCTATCAGCTTCTTTTCTAGACCTTCGGCGCCACTTCCAAAAAGCTCTCTTAAAACGGCATCTAATTTTTTAAAATCTTCAACCGCTTGCGTAAATCCTATGCCATGTCGTTCAAACAGCCTTTGACCTATCTTTTGATAAGTTTGTTCACCGAGATTTTCGCGTATGGTGGACTCTAACGATTTAGCAATAAGCGCGTCCAAGCCCGACATGGAATTTATTGTGTCGTATGAGACATAAAATCAGATGTATGTCATAGAGTATAACAACAGTTAAAGCGGTCAACGTCATTTCCACTTTTGGAAATAACATGTCTTTGATACACATAATCAATATAAAGACAAAATTAAATTCGGCTCGCTCAGGATATGTGTTCATCATTGTTGCCGCTGCCCTTACGGGTTTAATTCACTCACTATCTAAACCACTTTTATCATATGCTGCCCCTGGAGGCATAGAACTAAATCCGTTAACTTTGACGGCAATCATCTACCTAATCAATGGTGCCTTTTTCACGCCAATAAGGAAAGATTCCGCACCTATAGCCAAGATAGGTAAACGAAATCTAATTCTAATAGCTATCATAGGATTAGCGGAAGTTTCAGGCTTGGTGTCATATTTCTTTGGCCTAAGACAATCCACCGCTGTAAACGCATCAATCCTGACTAATGGAGAGATAGTGTTCTCGCTTCTTATAGCGCTGACAATTTTTAGAGAGAGGCTACATAAGAAGGAGATGCTTCCTTTTTCTGCCATAATAGTTGGAATTATTCTCCTTCCAGTTGGTTACGAACTAGTGCAGTCAAATATGACTATCTCGGACTTGCTCTTTGGCAACCTGCTAATCTTGCTATCGGGTGTATTTTGTGCCTTGGATATTACTTTGTGTAAGTACGTAACAGGTAAGGTAGATCCCAAGAGGATCACACAGTTGGTTTCCTTCGTTGGAGCAGCATTTGTTTTATGTGTAATGGGAATAGCTCAGATTCCTTTCCAAGTAGATCTTCGACAACTTCCAACCATCGTCATACTTGGCTTTTTTGGAACAGGAGTGGCCACATTCTTGTTCTTGACAGCACTAAAATTAATAGGTACGACTAGATCGGTTTTGCTATATTCTAGCAATTTTGCTTTTGGAGTTATTTTTGCGATGATATTCCTGCATGAGCCAGTTACCATATTAAATTTGGCCTCAATTGTGTTTGCGTCAATCGGAATTTATCTGTTAAGAAATAGGCTGGGATCAATTGAAGAACACGTCAATCCAATCACAAAGCAATCTAGAAAGGGATCGTTTAAAACGCTGTGTCAATCCTGCAGCCATAGTGGTTGCTGCACCTCTTTTGCATCACCTCTTCTCTTTCCTACTGATATCAATAAACTAAAAGCCATAGAAAAAGATGATGAGAAGTATATGGCAGACAATATTATTCAAGGTAAAAGAGTAAAAACTCTCAAGAAAAAAGAAAATTCTACCGAGTGCGTTTTTTGGGATAATATTCAGAAAAAGTGTTCAATCTACAAGAACAGACCCTTTGATTGCATGATTTATCCTTTTGACATATTCAAAATAAACGGGAAATATCATTGGATAGTCTACTCATGTAACCCTCAGAGCAACTGGGAATGGAATGAAACGTATCTCCAGATGTTTGAGAGCAGTACACAATTTCGTGAAATTTTGGAAAACATAGATGTGTTTTCAAATCTCGATGAAATTGACAGATTAAAAAAATTGGAACGAACGCCGTATGTTGTCCTAAGACAAGTTGATTTTAGTAATGCATTAAAAATTTCACAACAATCTATCAATTGTTGATTGCATATTTGTAACTGTAATGTTTTGATGTTACATAACGAAACATATTTTGCAATTCTGTTTCCAAAATTGGGAGAGCAACCTTTTATTTAATAGAAAATAAAATACGCCATGAATCGGCAAGCAACAGAATTAGAGAACGTACGACGAACATGTAAAACAAGAAAGCCTGCGTCTAATTCGTCTGATGGAATTGTTTCAAAAGAAACGATGAGAAATGAACCGGAACTGACTTCATTAGTTCGGGTACTTCTTGGTGCTATTCAAGCAAAATATGCTCATACCATGAAAAGCCAAGATAGACAAGATTTTCTCACCCTTACAGATGAGGTTATTCTTGTGACAAAAGACATTAGATAGTATAGACAACCCGAATTGGCGTGTGTAATATCTGATTACACACCGAACCTAAAGAGAGTTTTCATTACTTCATAATCGTAATATGTCATCAGATGTAACACACTTCTCCATACTGGATTCTGTACCGGAATCAAAAGCATATGACTATGAAATGCTTTTTGAAAAACTCAAAAATGAACTATCCAAATTTGGGCTCACCGCAAATCAATCAAAAGTATATTTGTTCCTTGAAAAATACGGTCCAAGTACAGCTACTCAAGTAAGTAAGACACTGAAGGTTCCAAGAACTGAAACGTATCATCTGCTTACCAATTTGCAGAATAAGGGAATAGTTTCCGCAACATTTCAACATCCGATCAGATTTTCAGCCTTGTCTATTGACAAGGCAATAGGCGTGTTGATTAATGCAGAAAAGGAGAGAGTAAAGAATTTGGAATCTCAAGAGAAAAATCTGGTAAAACTTTGGGCTGCAATTCCTAACTTTAAGGTAAATCAAGAAGATATCAAAGATGGAAAATTCCAAATGTTGCAAGGTGTAAACCAGATGACTGGGAAAATAAACGACATGATATCCAGTGCAAAACAATCAATTCAGATCTTGGCGTCAGAAAAAGACTCTATGAAATTCTACCATGCGGGCTTTCTTGAACGTATAAATGATACCAATACTGAAGCACAGATTATCTCGTCTACTTCAAAGAAAACGTCGTACATATTTGAAGGAAGGTTGAAGGATAAAGTGAAGAGGCTTCCTCTAAAAGTCAAGGAGGATCTGTGTTTCATTATAAAAGATGATGATGAGCTGCTTTTGTTTATGAAAAATCCTAGCGAGTCTCCTCAAAATATCATCGCAATGTGGACGGATTCATTTTCTATGGTCTACACATTAAAGCTACTGTTCACCTATATCTGGTCTAATTCAAGATACTTGTAATTGCAGCTTGATGAAATGGTGGAACGACATCCCATGGTTTTTGAAATTGCGCAAAATGGAATGGAATGCTTGGTGAAGATCTGAATGTACGTTGATAGAAAAATTGTAATGAAAGCATTAACAAGCGTTGCCATAGAAAAGGCTCTTTTAGATATCGGAAAACCTTTTCTTGACAAGGTTTCAAACAAATTGCAAAAAAAATATAATTGCTACATACCGGATTGTTATGAGCATCCTGAATATCTAGACAACGTACTAAGATCAATATTTGGAAACTCAACAGGCACTGTAGTAGAGTCTATTAGGGAACTACTTGCACAATATTTAGACGATGATGGAATACTCCTATTAGTCCAGAAAATAGGTGCTTAGAAAGTGCAAATAAATTCCACAAGGGCTCACGCACAGAAATCATTGCTATCATGTATCATAGGAATTGGTCTTCTTATTGTAATAGCAACCTTTCTTGGTAATGATACTTCAAAAATAGTTACTGATTTTACTTATATCTCTGTTGCAGGTACCCTAGTCGTCGTTTCTGTTCTACTTGCTGCGCGGTTTAAGAAAACTGGAAGTCATGGAAAA
>VBPL01000015.1 GCA_005877205.1 Nitrososphaerota archaeon | reverse complement strand
TCCAGTATTGGGACCTGTCTCAGCTAATTGATAGGGTATGCTGTGACCTGTTGTGGAGACAGTAACTTTATCGTCAGTAGTAAGTCCTATTACGTCTACCATATTAGGATCAGAATTAAAATCGGGCGCAATTATACTGATATTCACCCGGTCCGTCCAGCTGAATACTTTTTTGTTAAACTGAATCGGCGTCGAGGTTGTGTCATTTTCAGCTATATAGATATGGTTTGATTGCGGAATTGAAAGGACCTGATGGGGTAGAAAAAGACAACTAACAATTAATGCTACCGTGATTAACTTGATAATTGACATCTGATAATACCTGAAAATCACATGCCATGCATAAGCTTTTCAGGCGTTCTGTACGTATAGTAAATGCAATGTTCCTGATTTCAAGTTACTGTTTAACTTCAGTTCTGGAACCATCTTTATTGTACATGTAAAGTTTGCCTGATTCTTCGGCGACCGTTTTTTTGTGTGATCCATCGCAGAATGGTTGGTTGTTACTCAAACCACACATACAAACCCATTTTGACTCGTTGCCAACTTTAACTTCAAGTGGA
>VBPL01000014.1 GCA_005877205.1 Nitrososphaerota archaeon | reverse complement strand
CTTACAAGTCTTGACATGGCGATTCTTTCACATAGAACATTATAAATAAATCAGGACATCCATTCAAGAAGTGATTGTCTATCTTCATAGTATAGGCGAGAAACAGAATCTTCTTCAAGTGATTTTAACAGGTACAAAACTCCTCCCTTTCTTATCTTCTTCATGTCTTTAATAACGTAAATTTTGTCTTCTTCTGATCCAGTCAAGCGTACTCTTTCGCCACGATTGAAAGTAAGCATATTGATTGCAAAAAATAATGATTGATTAATCTTACTCATGAATGATCATTGAGTAAAGGTTGATGTGATGAAGATAATCTCTGACATTTCGTCCACAATTTATAGCAACATGACTCCGCATTGAACAGAGAAATTAACTATAGATCATCTTTTAATCTGGTCTGTTCATCAAAATATTCATCTATGAAGACTAACGCCAAAAAAGCTTTAGAACTTCATAAAAAACTCAAAGGAAAGATAGTTGTTAAAAGCAAGATTCGGAAACTGAGGCGCAGCGAAATTCAGCTTATTTATACTCCGGGTGTGGCTGCAGTATGTGAGGCGATATATCGTAATCCTGAGCAAAAATACAATCTCACAACAAAATGGAATAACGTAGCAATAGTTACGGATGGAACAAGGATCCTTGGTTTAGGAAATATCGGTCCTTATGCTGCCCTGCCAGTCATGGAAGGAAAAGCCGTAATATATCAAGAATTTGGTGGAGTGAATGCCTTTCCAATATGCCTTAACACAACAAAAAGAGAAGAGATCGTTTCTACAATCAAAGCAATAGAACCGGTTTTTGGTGCCATAAATCTTGAGGACATTGAATCGCCTAAAGTTTTGGAGATCTCAGATGAGCTCGAAAGATTACTTCCTATTCCAGTTTTTCATGATGACAGGCATGGAACCTCAGTTGTAGTTCTTGCCGCGTTACTAAACTCGCTTAGATTGATCAAAAAGGATCTTTCTTCTCTTAAAATTGTAATCGCGGGTGCAGGATCCGCAGGATATGGTATATCAAAGCTACTTTGCGCTGCGGGCTGCCGGTACCTCGTCGTAGTTGATTCTGATGGAGCCATATTCAAAGGTCGAAGGAAAAATATGAACAAATACAAAAAAGAGATCGCAAATTCGACGAATCCTAAAAAAGAAACAGGTCATCTTTCTGACATTTTAAGAAATTCAGATGTATTCATTGGAGTATCTGGGAAAAAGGATCTTCTTACTTCAAAAATGATAAAAGAAATGAACCAGGATCCAATAATATTCTCTTTAACAAATCCAGATCCAGAAATAAAACCAGATATGGCAAAGGGAGCAGGTGCCAAAATTGTAGCTACAGGAAGCTACTTATATCATAACAAAGTCAACAACGCACTTGTCTTCCCACATTTGATGAGAGTGATCTTGGATACACGAGCAAAGAAGATCACCACAGAGATGTTGATCGTCACAGCAAAAGTTATCGCAAAAACTCTCACAGACAAAGAGCTTCGGTACGAAAACATACTGCCGGATATGTTCGATAAAAGAATACAGAGAAATCTGTATAGGTCATTATCTAATTTTCAAAAGAGACGATAAGAATTTCTTGTATTGGAGTCATCATCTTGGAATAATTGCAGCTACCTTTTCAGAGTCAAACTATGAGGTAAATTCCAAACAAAATCTTAGATTTACTCTGGTCAGCAACTGCTATAAGATACGAGCCCCATCATATTTCGAATGCAAGCTTCTGACAGCAAAAAAGCACAACAGTACTACAAGCACGTCTCTCTATTTTGGACAGACTTGCTGTACCTGATGATGAGTAAGCCATATGCGCTTGCTGCCGCTGGACCAATGCGAAAATTTGGAACAAATATGAAAAAACTTACAACCGAACTAATAGATTCAAACGATGATCTAGTAGAATTTAACTCTAAACTTACAGAATATTATAAGCAGCTTACCGATACGTGGGCTGAGGCGCAAAAACAGTTCAGCAAGAAGATACCAGAGATACCAAATGACGCAGAACATCTGGAAGCGTCAAAGCGTATTTGGATAGACATATTCGAAAATTACTTTACAACTCTATTTGATTCTCCTAAATTTGCAGAAAATTTTGGCAAACTAGTTGCAAGCGAGCTCGAACTTGCAAAGCACTGGAATAGTATGATATCAGAATTACTAGACAATGCAAATCTTCCCACCAAGGATGATATTAATGAAATTTACAAAGAATTACATTCTCTAAAAAAGAGAATAGTCAGGATAGAAAAGGATGTAAATCACGGGACGGTAAAGAGAAATGGTAAATGAGCTAAAGGTAGACCCCAAGCTTGTAGAAGAGTTTCTTAACATCAACAAAAACATCTTTGAAGCTCCAAAGCTAGTCCGTGCGCCTGATGAAATCAATATGGATATGACCCCATACGATGTTGCATACTCAGAAGACAGAGTCAGATTGCTTCACTTTCGTCCTACAACTGAGCGACAGATCAAGACTCCACTTGTAATAGTTTATGCATTGATAAACCGATATCACATTTTGGATATTCATCCACAGAAAAGCTGGGTGAGAAATCTGCTAAACCAAGGTGTTGACGTCTATCTTGTAGACTGGGGAACTCCAACTAATGCCGACAGATACCTAGGTTTTGATGATTACGTTAATGGCTACATCGATAACTGTGTTGATTTTGTCAGCAAAGAAACAGGAGAGGAAAAGGTCTCGATTCAGGGATACTGTACGGGTGGAACTTTAGCCACCGTATATGCCGCCCTTCACCCAAACAGGCTGAGAACCCTAACACTTACTGCACCAGTGATTGACGGCCAAAAAGACACCACAGTTGTTGGGAATCTTGCAAAACATATCGATGTTGACAAGCTGGTCGATACGATTGGCAACATGCCTCCAGAATTCATGTACTTTGTCTTCTCCGTACTAAAGCCATTTGAACAAGGCCTTGAAAAATATGTCAATTTCTTCAAAAATATACATGACAACGACTATGTCGAAAACTTCATTCGTGTGGAAAAGTGGTTAAGTGACACTCCTCCAATTCCAGGGGAGCTCTTCAGGCAATGGATAAAGGACGTATATCAGGAGAATCTGCTTATTCAAAGCAAAATGTATGTAGGCGGGAAACAGGTGTCCCTTAAGAACATAAACATGCCATTGTTCACCCAAGTTGCAGTAGCCGATCATTTGGTCTCACCAGAATCTAGCATGCCTATTCATTACGCAGTCTCAAGTGAAGACAAGTCTTTGCAGATTTATACCACAGGACACGTGGGCATGATTGCAAGCTCTTTTTCGCAAAAAAGGGTACTGCCTGAGTTTGGTCAGTGGTTAAAAGAAAGGTCAAATAAATAAGGAAATGGATTTACCTACTGATTTCGTGTAGGTGTCCATGCTGAGATCCACGATTGCAGCATATTTTGATTTAGCTCGGAAAATGCTTTTGCGCTATCATTGAATGATTTGACGTTTTGTCGTGCTACGTCAATTGTTGCTAGTGCAATCTTATTCTGAACTGAACGTGCTTTGATTATCTCTTCTGTTGCATCGTTTATCATTTTGATATATACTGATGGTACATTGGTGCTCAGTCCACTCTTTGTTGCATATTCTTGCTGTATAGAAATTGCCGAATCAAATGCGTTCTTCCATGCCGCAGTATATTCCTGTTGAAGATTTGTTATTGACTGTAGGTACTGTGGAAGTGATTTCTCTATATCATCAAAGAACTTGCCAATATTTTGCTTGTATACTGCAAAGATCTCTTTTGTTTCTGGTGTTGTCTTACTCATTTTTTCACCTCCGGTTTTTGTTTCTTTTCAATTGGAACGATTATTACCTGAACCAAGTCCCCTTCACCAATTTTCAGAGCGTCTCTTTCTGCTTCCGGAATTGATATTCTTCCGTTGCTTCCTACTGTTGTCTTAAAGGCTCCCCATGACAAAAACTGTGGAACCGACTGTGACATCTTGGACCAACTCTCCATGGCCTGTGTTTGCAAGTTTCCAACGTTTCGCATAAACTCAGATTGAGTTTTTGTGTTCGTGTCTACAATCTCCCTTAATGTATCGGCAGGATTGAATTGTCCTTTCTGTTGGTTCATCAGCTCGCCAAAGGTCTTGAAAAAGTCCATCTGAGCCTTTCCACTTTTTTGTATCCATTCTTTGAACATGGTGGCTGGATTATATTGGTTGTTATTACCGTCCATTGGTTACAGATGGTAACACCTACAATATAAGCCTATTGGTAACTATTGGTATTCATTACCAACTCAGGTTCTAAAAAACGGAGCACTAGCTCCGAAAACTTTTTTGGTTCTTCAACATGTGGAACATGTCCACATCCTGACATCTCTACAAATTTTGCTGCTCTGATTGCAGCAATAAACGAGCTTGCATATTCTACTGGGATCAACTTGTCCTTTTTGCCCCATACTATCAAGGTGGGGCAAACTATCTTTCGAAGATTATCTTCCAACGTGGCTGAGTTTCTGATACCTAAGACAGTAGAAAGAAACGCAAACTTTGCGTTTGGAAGCGTCATTCTGGTAACAAAGTCGTTTACTAGTCTTTGTTCCACATCTCCTTTTTCTACCATCATGCTAAAGGCAGAGTGGGCATTATCATGGGTAGGATAGAGTGCAGCCAACATGTATGCATCAAGCGCAGGAGTGGATCTCTTCATCATTCCTGAGGGTGAAACTAGGACGATTTTTTCGATAATGCCAGATTGAGTGCTTGCACATTCTGCAGCTACCTGTCCTCCTAGAGAAGAGCCAATCAGATTTGCTCTTTCAATACCCAACGCTCCCAAAAATCTGAATACAAAATTTGAAAGAAAATCTATCGTATAGTCTACAGAAGGTTTGTCACTGTAGCCAAAACCAATCAAATCGGGCATTATCAACCGATATTTTGACCTCAGGTGGGGAATTACACCAAGCCATCTTTCAGCAGAAGCACCAAGCCCGTGGAGGAAAACTAGGGTTTCTTTAGAGTCGCCGTCCTCCAGATACCTCGTGTTGTGCCCCGCCACATTTATGAATCGTTCTTCCAAGAATGATTGATTCGCGGTTTCTAGGTAAGATAACCTTTTCCGTAATAACAATTAGACAGGATGTTAGGATTATTGAATCTCGGCTAGCTTTTTAGCCGCGTCTGTTTCGCCATTTTCGATGAGTTGCTTTATTGTAGTAATGGAAAAGTCAGCATCCTCAAATAGAAAGTGAGTATCTTCTCGGCGCTGTATCTTTACTATCTGATCTATGATCGCACCTCTTTCACCAGCAAGCTTACGATATTCTTGTTCTAGCTTGGCAAGCTTCATTTTAGATTGCTCGTCAAGTGTAGTCTTACTTAGAATTTCGTGCATCTCTCGAATGAGTACAAGGTATCGATTTATCACTTTTGACATGCGGACGTTATGCATTGTTTTGTCGGTGTACATGATATCTCTTGCCCTGTGCCACGCTTCAAGCACGTTTCTTGGGATTTCGTGTTGTCGATGAGGAAAGAGATCCACAACATAGACTTTCTTATCATTCCTTGGAGACGCATCTATGACCTCACGAAGGGGCGTGTTACTAAGTAGCGTACCATCCCAAAGATATTTGCCATTCATCTTAGTCCAAGATATTCCATAAAATGGATATCCTGTACTAGCGATTACGTGATCTGCTGTGATGTTGTCGTACATGCTATCAAACACAGATGGTTTTGCATTTTCAACGTCAGTTGATGTGATAATAAGCCGAGGCCTCTTTGGGTCCTTTAATTTTTTAAAATCAACGTACTCCATTAGAGTATTCTTCAATGGTGTTATATCGTAAAGATAGGGCCACAAGAATGGAAAAAAGTAATCTGGTGTTGGCAAAAACCATTTTGGAAAAAAGGCCTTGGGATTGCCCCAAAAGGCTGAGTACATAGAGGCAAAGTAGGGTCTAATGTTATCAGGCAAAGCTGGAGTAACATACTCTGCCAAATCTAACCAAAAATCTTCCAAGTTTTTTGCAGGATCATTTTTTGAACCAGCAATTATTGCAGCATTTACTGCACCGATTGAAGTTCCTGCTACGATATCAAATTTTATACCATGTTTATGAAGCGTTTTGAAGACACCGCACTCGTAGGCTCCAAGCGAGCCCCCTCCTTGTAAAATAAGGACGGTCTCGGAGCTCATTTTCTCCTTTTCTAGTTCAGACACACTTTGCATTTGAAATCAATTGATCTAGAAAATATTAAAAGGTTTTACAGTATATTGCAATAATCTGCAACTGAGAACTACTATAACGTTCTAATATGATGACTCCATTAATACTTGCCTGTGAGTTTCAAAACAATCAATCCAGCCACCGAAGAGGTTCTTATGGAATATCAAAACACCAACAAAGAAGAACTACATAAGATGGTGAAAAAGTCAAGGACTGCATTTCGTGACTGGAGGAAAAATATCAAGAGGAGAGCAGATTACTTGCATATCTTTGCTCAGGAGCTACGAAAGAAAAAGAGTGAGCTTGCACGCGTTGCAACAAATGAAATGGGGAAACCTATCAAAGAATCAATTTCTGAGGTGGAAAAATGTGCTTGGGCAATGGAATTTTACGGAGATAATGGTGAAATCTTTCTAAATCCTGAAGTTGTCAACACTGATGCTCGTAAGAGCTACATTGCTTTTGAACCACTTGGAGTGATCGGAAGCATAATGCCATGGAATTTTCCCTATTGGCAGGCTTTGAGGTTTGCAGCCCCTTCTCTTATGTCAGGAAATACAGTAGTGCTCAAGCCCGCAAGTGCAACCATGCAATGCGGGATAGAAATAGAAAATACATTAAAAAGAATTGGATTGCCAGAGGGTGTATTTCAGACAGTAGTAGGTGATTCAAGTATAGCAGAACAACTTATAGACTCTGATGTAAATGCAGTAACATTTACTGGAAGTAATGTAGTTGGTGCAAAGGTGGCTCAGAGGGCTACGTCTCAGATAAAAAAATGCGTTCTCGAGCTTGGTGGCAGTGATCCTTTTATTGTCTGTTCAGATGCCGATATCGAAAAGGCATCAGCTGGTGCAGTAAAAGGAAGGTTCATCAACTGTGGTCAAAGCTGTATCGCATCAAAGCGTTTCTTTGTTGTCAAAAATGTAGCGAAGGAATTCATTGAGAAATTCCTTCACAAGACTGAAAGACTAAAGGTCGGAGACCCATTGTCTGAAGATACAGATGTAGGACCATTGGTAAATGCAGCTGGTCTCAATAAAATAGAAGATCTTGTCAAAGACGCAATTGCCAACGGCGCGCAAGTGTTAACTGGAGGAAAAAGATTGAACAGTAAGGGATACTTTTATGCTCCTACTCTTTTGGATAAGGTCGCCACTAAGATGAGAGTGGCCAACGAAGAAGTCTTTGGGCCTATAGCACCAATAACAGCAGTGGAAGACGATATGGAAGCAATAAAACTTGGAAATGATTCTCAATTTGGCCTAGGAGCTAGTCTGTGGACTCAAGATCTTGAAAAGGCAAAAAAACTATCTGAATTAATTGAATGTGGCATTGTTACAGTAAACAATGTGGTCATATCAGATCCTAGGATTCCGTTTGGTGGAATCAAACAAAGCGGATTTGGAAGAGAGCTATCAAGATATGGTATGCTGGAATTTGTTAACATGAAGTCTGTAAGGTTCTACGATCAGCTCGTAGTTAATCATCACGTAGAGTAAAGACGCTCCGATTATTTTTTATAAATCCTTTAGCGGTTCCTGCCAAAATTGGCTTGTCAGTTTTTGCCAGCTCTAAACTAGCTCCTTGTCACATTGATGTTTTTTGAATCAGTAAGAGATTTACCGATTAATTCTAGGTGTTTTATCTGTAATTCTGTACTGATTCTTTGCAGTGATTCGAAGGTGTAAATCCATTGTCTTAGAAGATCAAGATATTCCTTCCATGCACTGTCAATGTTTTTGGCCCCTTTGTTCCTTTTAGCCATAAGTTATATCTGTAATTCCTTGATAAAACCGAATCAAAAGTCAACTTTTCAGGAAATAGCATGTAACCTTTTTCTAACTCTCTTGCGATAATATTGCATGTCCTTTGAGAAACTGTTAGATAACATCATGAATACTGATCATCACATTAGATACGTCACTATCTGTGATATGGAGGGAAAGGAAATCCAAACAGCTATACGAAAAGATGTTGCGCCTTTGCTCAATGACGAAGAAACCAAAGAGACACTTCATTACGCGGTGAATGCATGGAAGACACGAAGCAAGTTTGCACCAAAGATTGGGAAAGGAAAGTATGTCCTAGCTGTATATGAAAAACTCAGGAGATTGACGATGCCTCTAGGAGACAAGCACTTGCTTCTGATTACCTGGGGGACTGATGGTGGCACGACTGACATAATCGAACATCTTCAGAACATGTTTTCTGGGGATTACACTCGTAACTGGTAAGGTAGAAGAGACATCCTAAACATCCGGTTTCAAGGAGCTAGCAATCTTTATCCTTTAGAAAATCTACTATACAACACGGACTACAAATTATTATATGAGAAAATTATGGCACTTGACCCTAAGATCCGCTTTGCAACAATATTTGATATGAATGGTAAAGTAATGATAAGCGGCCATCGCAAGGGGGTAGCAAATCTTCTTTCACCAGAAGAGAGTCAAAAGTCACTCCAACTTGCAATCAATGCCTGGAAATCTCGTAACGAAGTTTCAGATAAGATTGGAAAGGGAAAATACGCACTGGTAGAGTATGAAAAGCTAAAAAGAATTACCATGCCATTAGACCAAGATCACATTCTCTACATAACTACTGATGTGGAGGCTGACCATGCCCCCATAATTTACAAAGCTTTAAGATTGAAGCATGATATGCTTCACAGTCCAGATGGAATGCCTTGAATGTTAGTACAGAATTTTTCAGATAAATTAATGAATACTAAATAATTGGTCTAAATTTTGGCACGACCACGTTTTAACTTTTTAAAATAGTCCATTATGCAATCTTCATGAGTGTATCTAATAGGATCACAGGAAGTTTGACAAAACCAGCAAATACCTTTGCGATATTCTGGTAACTAGGTCACTCTCATAACATCATGTGCGTCGCTCCAAGTCTTATCTTTGATCTAGGACTATCTTCAATAAACGGTGTTCTCAGTAGGTAAGTTTACAAGATAACGCTGAAATTTGAAAGTTCTCTCTAGTTTTGAAAATGCAACTAGACGCTCTCAAAGTCTGATTCTGTAGTAATCCCAGCGCTCTGGATTAAACGGTTTTGTAAATTCTATCTGTTCTCCTCGCTGAACTCTACTCGAAATTACATCTCTTAATGCAAAACTTGCCAAGTACTTGTAACCCTTGGCTTGGGCTTGCATTGCAAATAAGAGTCTCATCTCACGCCCTCCTCTCTGGCCCCAATATCCCATTCTGATAGCAATCGGCTCCAAAAATACCGTATTTGAAATTCCATAGTTCGGATCGCTGATTCCTGGACGCAATTTATATCCCTCAAGAGGACCGCCCTTGGCAAAACCAACTATCGGTCCATTCTCGTTTCCAAGTCTCAAGGTATTCAGAATCGTATAAGGGTTCATGACAGATTCGGCAAATTCTTCTTTTTTGAATTGTAGAGGAAGGGGCAACTCTTCATGTATTTGAGTCAGAGTTTTTATGAAGTCAGGATCTCTTCGTCTTGGCATTAATTCTATAGTGGACACAAATTTTGCATTATCATAGACAAGAGACGCCTCAATTTGTATCTCCTGTTCGCGCAATTTCATAAACGACAAAACATTGTCCATGAAATTCTTTCTCATTTCTTTTGGAAGTGAACGTAATACTCTTTGGCACATCTCAGCATCGTTGTTAAGAAGATCTTCAAAATATGAAACAGATCTTCTTACGATGTAATACGGATGCCATGCCAAGGCATGGGCGTTTTTTTGAGCCATCTCCATCGCTTTTGCAAAATCTCCAAGCGCGTATCCTCCTATTCTATCAGCAACTGAAAGAAACCAACCAAGATTTCTAAAATGCTCTTTCTTGCTGTCGTCATAGTTAGTGATATTTGATCTAGATAAATATTCATCAATGTTTTTCTCAACAGTCAGACTTATCTGATCAGTCCAGGGATATGTCGTCCTTAGAATTAATGCAGCAATCAAATTTTCATCGATACCGGCATCCCTTAGCAACGAATGAAGTTTTTTATCGGTCAGGACAAATTTTACTGCATCTTCTTCATGGGGTTTGTCTGCAGTCTTTTTAGGATCATAGTCATGAAAGAGGGCAGCGACAAAAAGATATGGAAAATCTTCCTTTACAAACTTACCATGTAGACTTTCCCATTGAGCTCCAAGCAGTGCTACATACGTAACCTCCAGTTCATGGATGATATTGTGATATCCGTAATAATCTACGCCAAGTCCATTTGACTCGAATAGTTCTACGGTATAATCAAGTATCTTAGAATAACATGTTCTATCTAATCCGTTTGTAACCAATATTCTTTGAATCTCATCTCGTAATGCTACCGGATCTTGGCTTTGTAGCAACAAAAGAGGATCAATCATGTAGGTTTTAAGTTCTACCCTCTCTAATTGATATACTCCTATATCAGAAGGTAGGAAATTCTTCCCAGACTTGAAGAGGAGCTATTTAGAACAAATTCGTTTATGCAATTGTTCTAATGCCTTGTTTCCCATCTTTCTGTCAAGAAGATCAAAGGCGTCGATTTCCATGCTTTCCAAATTTGCGTCTTTTTTGGTTCCATCGTCCATACATTATATTACTATGCGAGCGTGATGAACTCTACGCTGTTCCCTGCTGTTACAGACCTGATTTATGCATAGAAAAATGACAAGTAAAAGTCAAATACAAGACTTCTACAAGGAGCCTATGCGTCACTTGTCATATCCACTTATCGCAATAATAATTCTTTCAATGGGTGTAACAACAGTCCTTGCACAGGTACAAAGCCAATTTGCTGTCAAAGACCCTTCAAGTGCGCAATCATATCCTGTAAACTATAGTATAACAAAAGGAACGGTAAACGACATGTCAATTAATACAGGCGAAACCTCGCTTATTGTATCAATTCAGTCAACAGGAGATGGTAATCTGACAATTGCACTTCCAAGGACACTCATTGATGCCAAGATAGGTGCTGACGATGATCAGTTCTATGTCCTAGTAGATGGCGCTGACACTGATTTTGGCGAATTAAAGACTGATACTGATAGAACTATAACGGTGTCTTTTCCTGATGGTACCGAAGAAATAGAAATAATTGGAACCCAGGTAGTTCCAGAGTTTGGCAGTGTCGCTTTTGCAATACTAGCAATCGCAATTCTGTTTATGATCGTTTTCTCCGCGAAAACTAGAATAAGAATTGGACAATAACTATCACTATTTTTTGTTGCAAGTATCTAGTCGATTTATTAACTGAATCCTGCACCAAACTGATCTCCGTATTGGAGGGGATCTATGGAATCAGAGCTTTTCAATTTCAAATACAAAAGGGCCTCTCGTTTACTACCTGTATTGCATCTTCATCTTTTAGATGATATTGTTTTTTTACATAATTTAGATACTTTTCTAGTTTCTGTGGGTCTTGTTCATCAAAAGAGACCTTGTCTGAAACAACTAATGCGGCAACTTTTTCGATTTGAGAGTTATGCTCAGAATCACCCAACAGTCTCCTAACGCTCGCGTTGGTTTTAAGTGATTGGAAATATCAAATTATGCAAGATGTGAAAGTAGAGGCTCACGTGTCTTGTCTGTCATAGTAATGAATCAATTTTACTCTCAATATTTTTGATGAGATAGTAATTCCCACTTTTGGCAGGGGAATTTTTTATAGTATATAGATCAAACCTATTCGAGGGTAAATAATGCAAGCAGAAAGACTAGCTTTTAATTCGGATTTGAGCATCTTTGATTCAGAGCCAGATTCGAGTCTCTATCAGTACAAGCTACAGCTAGATAAAGTGAAAGAGGAACTTATGAAATTTGGTTTGTCGTCAAACCAGGCTAAAGTATATATATATTTGTCAAAATGTGGGCCAAAAAAGGCATCTGATATTTTCAAGGCTTTAGAGTTACCAAGAACTGAAACATATGGCATTCTTAATGCATTGCAAAGTCATGGAATTATAACAGCTGAATTTTCTTCGCCTGTGATCTATTCCGCGTTACCTTTGAAGGATACGATTGAGACTCTGGTAAGTGCGGAAAAAGAAAAGATCAATATACTTGCTAGACGCGAAAGCAAGCTTGTAGAACTGTGGGACGAAATACCAGCGTATGTTACAGAAGGGAACACCACAAGAAAAGAACAGTTACAAATGCTACAAGGTAATCCGCAAATTCATTCCAAACTTAGACAGATGATCGAAAGTGCAAAAGAAGAGATCAAGATTTTTTGCACTCTGAAGGACCTATCCAGCTTTTACCACTCAGATATTGTTGATATTTTGTCAAAATCAGTCGCAGATGTGAAATTCATAATTACTCCCGTCACTATGATACCAGCATTTGCACGAAAGATCAATAAACGAAGGATCAGGATCATGTCAAACAATAAGACAGAAAATCAGTGCTTTGTAGTAAGTGATTCAGAAGTTCTTATTTTCTTAAAAAACGCAAATCATGCACCAAGCAATGTCTTTTCTATTTGGACAGATTCAAAGGCACTTTCAGAATCGATGAATATGCTGTTTGACTGTTGTTGGGAAAAATCTGATTCTATTCAATGATCTTGGACTGAAGCGTCACTAGTAACTGTAAAAGCAAATAATCAGGCTATTGTGGAGAATCAGTATCAGATTTTTTGATTATAGCATCAATCTTCTTGTTCAATTCTTGTATCAAGTCAAAGGACGACTCGTGTTTTTCATCGAAATCTTCAAGCTTCTTTAAAATGTCACCATGATTTTCTTCCAACTCTTTGATACGACATAATATGTGATCTTGTATCTCTGCCGTCTTCTTCTGTCTATTGTATATCCACCAACTTATCACCGCGCCGATTATTGTTCCCGCTATAATGCCTAAGTATGTGGAAGCCGCATTGGTCATGTCCACGCAATCTTTCGAGATTTCGGGCACGCATCCCCATATGGAAAACAAGATTGGAAACATTCTCCTATGTTGCAGACGACCGAATAGTATTTTTACATTTTCTATTAGTGTCAATTAAGGAGCTTGTAAATTGATAGTGCTTGTTAATAGAGATTATAAAAATTGCGTATAATCCATCAGTGAAGCATATTGTTAAGGCATTTTAAGGGGAAATGGACAAGGGAAATGATGTCTGAGAATATAGACAAGGATTCAGATCTATCGGTAAAAGCAGAGGAGTACATAGAGGTAATCAGTACGGAAGATGAGAGAATCAAGATAATAGGAGAAGAGCTTGCAAACGATACAGGAAGGGCAATCTTTGGAAAGATATCTCAAGGAATAGCAAGCACGAATGATCTAGCAAAAGCACTAAACATATCGCTTCCACTTGTAAATTGGCACATAAATCGACTTTTGAGCGTTGGTTTGATCAAAGTAGAAAAGGTTGAGATGAGCTCAAAAAATAAGCAGATGAAATATTATGGACCAGTAAAGACTGCGCTTGTGATTGTTCCAGCTGAAAACGCAACAGAAAGCAATGTCTCAAAATCAAAAAAGGAAACTGTTCTATTGCAATTACGTCATTATTTGGCTGGTATTGCGGCGTTCATTGTTGGAAGCTCTACAGTCTATGTTGCTGAAAAAAGTCAGATTCCAAATGAACCTGTCACAGTTCCGCAAATGGCAGCAAAAAATCTTCCACAGGCTACAGAATCTTTGCGTGAAGCTGCACCCACCGGTGGTTCAATGACGACAGTGCCTTCTTCGCCTTCAGAGCCTTCAATTTTTGCAGCAGAACCTACAATGATTTTACTTGCGTTACTGGGTGGTGCTGTAGCATTCTGTGTTGTCTTTTTTGTACTTCGTTATATTAAGAGACGAAAACAAAGACTTCAAACAGTGAAAAACTAGAATTTTCTTACCAATACGAAGAAAATACAAAATGCATGATATATGAAATAATTTTACAATTATTTATAAAAAAATTAAGTTAAAATGAAATTTAATCAAAGCCTATAAACACTGTTATTTACTATAATGCTAATGACAACCAAAAACAAAATCGTGTTAGCTACACTTGCTGCAATTCTAATCGTTTCAACAGCAGTGTTTACCAGCATGCAGGCATCTAAAGACGAAGCCTACGGACAACAAGTACCTAATCTATATCCGTCAAGAGAGAGAACAATTTCTGTCACCGGAACTGCTACAACATCAGTTTTGCCGGATCTTGTGACGGTACAGTTTGGAGTTGACACCGAAAGCAAGACAGCTCAGGAAGCCATAAGCTCAAACGCCCAAATAATGGATACCGTGGTTTCTGCCGTGCAAAACCTTGGAATTACCAAAGAGGAGATAAGCACAGCTGGCTTCTCCGTATATCCTATCTACAACGATACGATTCCAGATCCTCGTACAGGAATTCATAAGAACGTGCTGGCAGGATACAGAGCATCAAATACTCTGTATGTGAAGACTACAAAGCTTTCACTGGCGGGAAACATTATTGATACTGCAGCAAACGCAGGCGCAAACAGAGTAGATAATGTATCATTCTCACTTTCTCCGGAAAAGGAGCAAAGTATTCAGGATGATCTCTTGAGCAAGGCTGTCTTGAATGCAAAGTCTCGGGCAGAAAAGGCACTTGATCCGCTAAGCCAGAAGATGATTGGTGTAAAAATGGTGAGCCTCTCGGAATTCAATATGCCACCTCCGCCGACATACTATAGCGCAGGAGCATCTCTGATGGAAAAATCTACACCTGTATTTACATCAAATCAAGAAGTAACAACTACTGTAAATGTCATTTTCTTAATTGGAGATCAGTAGCTCCACTCATTTTTCTTTTCATATCTGTACTTTAGACAATTATACTCAGTAAATTTGCCACCCTCGCTCTGGTTTTGAAATACTAACATCTTTTAAGGACTACGACATATCCCAGATAGAATATGGAAATAATGGGAAGAGGTTTAAGACAGATAATTCAAGAAACACCATGTTACGTTCATCTATTTAGTAAATTTGCAGCTTACAAATTATTTAACAAACACAGTCCGCTCTATGGCTCTGCTGATATCATCAACGTGTGTAATTTGCACTGTGAACATTGTTATTGGTGGCTTAACAGAAAAGAGAATGACGAGCTTACAGTAGAACAGTGGCAAAAGGTAATAGACGAGAAATTTAAGAAAAATCATGTCTTCATAATTACCCTCGTTGGTGGAGAGCCTACTCTTAGACCAGATGTGATAGAACTATTTGTAAAACAGTTTCCAAAACGAATCTCAATAGTTACAAACGGAACGCTGCCACTAAAACGCATTAAGAATCTATACTTCTATTGGATTTCAATAGATGGCACACAGAAAATTCACGACAAAATACGCGGAGAGGGAACGTGGGAGCGCACAAGAAAGAACATACTTGATTATGTCAACAACAATGGGGAAAAGGCATGGAAAGATATCTGGATTACAATGACTATCAACTCACTAAACTATAAGACTGTTAAAGATGTTATAGACGAATGGTACGATTACTCAAATAAAATTGGATTCCAATTTCACACACCATTTATGAAAAATGATCCACTTTGGTTTCCCTTTGGCCCTGAGAGAACAAAGGTTGTTGACGATATTATTGATATGAAAGACAAGTATGACGATGATTATATCATAAATCCTACTTATCAGCTGGAACTGATGAAGAGAAATTGGGGAGGAAAGGGCACCATACCAATTGATTGTCCAACATGGGCCATACTTTCAGTTGATCATATGGGACGAGAGAAAAGACCTTGTTGTATAGGAAGTGCAGAAAAAGAATCCATGAAACCAATTTGTGAAGAATGCGGTCTTGGATGCTATTCAGTACTTGTTGGATATGGAATAAAAGGATAAATTTGCACCTCCACGAAGACACAACCGCGTAGTATTGAGGTCCACAGTTTGTTGCCACTAGATTAATTTATGCTATTATCGCAATGGTAAGAAGAAAATAATTCTTTACAATGCCATTTTTGTACATCTGTACTATAGATGTGACTAGGTTTTATGACTGCTAGTCTCTTTAACTGGGAATAATATGTATAAAACATGGACCACCTGGAAAGTCAGGAACTGAGGTAACCTAAATTGAGGTGTAAGGGAATTTGTTATAGATTTGCTGCTAAAAAACCATCAGACGGCTATCGTTTTGCTGCGGGCCAGAGGCCATGTTCAATATGTGGAATATTTGTTGATGTTAACTTGTATAGTATTTATCGTTGTCCATGTTGTAACAATAAACTTCGATTGGCCTCAAGAAACACAAGGTCTAGGAAAAACAGATTCAATAGGTTGTATAATTCTGCTATATTTGCAAAAACAAATGACCTCATGAAGTCAATAAGCAAAGCGATCGGAAATACTAGTCCAGTAGTACCCCTGCCTAGGCTTAAATAACTAACACGCCTACAAGTGGTATATAGATGGAAAACACAGAAACCGGCGCTGAAAAAGAGGATAAAGCTATAGGCGAGAAGCAAATAACAGTAGACGATAAAATTGTACAAATTGTAATTGATGACTCTACAGGAATATCTCTTGATGATTTTCACACAAATGATAAGAAGATATTATCATTGCTTAACCAAGACAGTGACATAAATGATAAGCAGTATACTTTCAACGGTCTTGCAAGAAAGTTAGGAATGCATCAACAGAGTCTATCACGAGCATTGCACAGACTGGAAGATGCAGGTCTTGTACAGAGAACAGAAAATGGTTATAAACTAAGCAAGAACCTCAGGTCGATCTTGGTCAACAAATCAAGAATTGACCTCGAGAATTTATCAAAGAGAATATCAAAACAGTATCTTCAGTTCACACAGATACTTCAGTTGTACATTCCAACAACTGTAAAGGCCGAACAGGTAGTAAATCGACTTGTAGGTAAGTGGTTTGGAAATCTTCGCTGGATAGGGCTTGTCGAAGGAGACGGAGGCTATGTTTTGCAATGGGAAAACAGCGATAGGTTTCAAGTTAATATGAAGATAATTTCAAGATACGCAATCATAGAAAGCAATGCTGTCGGCGAGAAAAATAAAGCAGATGCAATGTTAAGCGCTTACCGTATACTCGAACAGATTACCAAGATACTAAAAACTGTAAGCGACAAGAGCGATAGAAGAAACGGTTTAGATTCGTTTAGCCAATACAATTAGTGATTAAAATTCACGTACTGCTAGAACACTGCTGCTAAATATCTTGATTTAGAACTCAATTACAATCATTTAGATATACATGATCTATATTGATCGGTTTTTTATCTTAAAATATACTGTACCATCCGACCGGCAAAGGTGAAGATGCGCTTGTCGAATTTGAAGACCAGGCGAAGGCTTGATCTTCTGGCCAGATAAGTGACCACACACGCTTCTGCACGGAAAACTATGTGGCAACACATGAAAATCTTCAGAAGTGTTGGCGAGGGCAAACCGAGTAGCGAGTAATATGCAAGACCGTGGCACCGCTTCAAAGGAAAGCCACATTCCACCGAAAGGCGGATGGCCTTTTTCCTATTTTGAACAAATGTTGTTCAAAGGGAATAAAAAAATTGATAAATATCCAAGATGAGATGAAACTGATAGCAATTTGGATTCGATCTGGAATAATGTAATTATATGAAGAGAGATAATTGACATCATGAACAAAAATACTCAACTAGCAACATTTGCCGCAGGATGTTTCTGGGGCGTAGAAGAAGCCTTTAGACAAATAAAAGGTGTCACGTCAACTGTGGTAGGATACACGGGAGGAAAATTTGAGAATCCGACATATCATGATGTCTGTTCCAATAAGACAGGACACGCAGAAGCTGTTCAAGTAGAATACGATCCAATAGAGGTTTCATATGAAAAACTGGTTGAGGTATTCTGGTCTATTCACAATCCGACAACGCTGGACAGGCAAGGACCGGACATTGGTTCTCAATATCGTTCCATGATTGCCTTTCATACTCCAGAACAAGAACAGATTGCCAGAAACTCAAAAGAATCTCTTGAGAAATCTGGCCGATTCAAAAATAAGATTGTGACTGAGATTGTACCTGCGTCAGCATTTTACCAAGCTGAAGAATACCATCAAAAATACTATATGAAAATGGGTGGCGGTAGCTGCTACACACATCCAGTGATGGAGTAAAAAGAAGAGTGAATTTATGACAGAAAAGATTTCCAAAAGCGAGGAGGAATGGAAGAAGCAACTTACTCCAGAACAATACCTAGTTACCAGAAAGAAAGACACAGAGATGCCATTTACAGGTGAGTACGTTGATTCCAAAGAGAAAGGAACGTACAAATGTGTATGTTGCGGCAATGTTCTTTTCAAGTCGGACGACAAGTTTGATTCTGGTACAGGTTGGCCAAGCTTTACCAAACCAACTAACGAGTCCAACATAGCAGAGAACGACGAAAATAGCCATTTCATGCATAGAGTAGAGGTTACCTGCGACAAGTGCGGGGCTCACCTTGGTCATGTCTTTGACGACGGTCCAGGTCCTACGAGGATGAGATATTGCATCAATTCATGTGCCTTGAAGTTAGAGAAAGAATAGGAGGCTGGATATGCTGAAACCGATCAAGAAATACAGAATCTTTTTGCAGAAAAATTATAGACTGCTGGTTTGCAGTTAGTGGATCAAACTAAGAAAATCGCAACAATACCACACAGTTCTTATTGGTAGACAACCGTGTACATGTAACGAGTCGTATGTTTTTACCATATTCTGATATTGATAGACGTTGCTCACGCTGTGGAAAGAGTTTGATGGTAACTGATGGTGTTACTGGAGAAAGATTTTGTGGAGGATGTGGCTTTGTTATTACTGAACGTGTTGACAATTCAGGTCCTGACCTGCGGGCGTTCTCAAAAGAGGAATATGATGATAAAGCAAGAACAGGCATGCCAACCTCGCTTGCAGTGCACGACATGGGGCTTGCAACCATAATTGGTCATGAAAACTCGGACTCGACTGGAAAGCCCCTATCAGCATCTATGAAAAGTACCATAAAGCGTCTTAGGACATGGGATGGCAGAAGTCAGGTTCATAGCTCTATTGACAAAAATTTTAGACAGGCCTTTAGTGAACTTGACAGACTAAAAGATAAGCTTGCGATTTCCGACTCACTAATAGAAAAAACTGCGTATATTTACAGAAAAGCACTAGAAAAAGGTCTTGCCAAGGGTAGATCAATTCCAGGGCTTATTGCTGCGGCACTATATTTGGCATGCAGAGATACTGGTACACCTAGGACATTGAGCGAAGTTGCGCGTCAAATCAATGTAAAAAGAAAAGATGTTTCAAGATGCTATAGGTTACTTTTACAAGAACTTGATCTGACAATGCCAGTCTTAGACCCAGTCCGGTGTATGTCAAGAATAGCAAGCGAGGCTGGTCTGAGTGAAAAAGTAAAACGACAAGCTCTTACTATTCTAGAGGATGCAAACAACATGGAAATTACTGCAGGAAAAGATCCCATGGGGCTTGCAGCTGCTGCGTTATATCTTTCATGTACGATGAACAACGAAGACACAACACAAAAAGTTATTGCATTAGCAGCTGGGGTCACCGAAGTAACAATAAGAAACAGGTACAAGGGACTAAAAGAATCGTTAAATATCCAAGTTCCGAATAAGATAAAATTAAATCTTGGAACTAATTTTTAATAGCGCTTGGGATAAGTTACAATTACCTGTAATATGACACTGCTACTTTTTCTCCAACCTTTAGATCTTTTTGAGTCCTAACTTTTCTGAGAGCTTCTTCAAAGTGCTTCATCGTAACTTTGGCGTTTCCTACCTGTCTTTCTGCCTCTTTTGGGTCAGGGAACTTTTCAATGAATTCGTGTATCAATAAAGATGCTGCCGTATTAGCAATCGCAGCAACATCTGCTCCGCTTAAACCATCAGAAGATTCGGCAATTTTTTCTATATCTACATAATCTGGGTTTATGCCGTTAGAAGTTCCCATTTCTCTATCGATAGGAATTTCCTTTGAGCTTATCTCTAATATTTTGATTCTTCCTTCCTTGTCAGGCATTGGTACTAGTACTATCTTGTCAAATCTGCCCGGTCTAATCAACGCTCTGTCAATCATGTCTGGTCTATTTGTTGCTGCAATGACTACCACTTCATGGAGGCTTTCAATGCCATCAAGTTCTGTCAAGAGCTGACTGACAACTTTTTCGGTAACTGCACTTTCCCCCATTCCTCTTACAGGTGCAATAGAATCAACCTCGTCAAAGAATATGACACACGGTGAAGCTTGCCTTGCTCTTCGAAATATCTCCCTTATTCCCCGTTCTGATTCGCCAACCCATTTTGATAAGAGCTCTGGGCCCTTTATTGAAATAAAATTGGCTTCACTTTCAGTCGCAACCGCTTTTGCCAAAAGTGTCTTTCCAGTTCCACTTAGTCCATGAAGCAAAATTCCGCGTGGCATTTTATGTCCAAGTTTAGCGTAAAGTATGGGATATTTCATAGGCCATTCAACTGCCTCTTGTAGTTCACGTTTTACATTTTCTAATCCCCCAATTTCGCCCCATTTTATGTCGGGTTTTTCAATGTAAACTTCACGCATTCCAGCTGGGGTAACTTCGCGGAATGCAAACTGGTAATCTTCTTCGTTTACAACAAGCTTATCCAGAGTTTCAGCTGGGATCTTTTCATCTGCTAAATTAATTTCTGGCAATAATCTTCTCAAACATTTCATTGCAGCTTCTTTGCAGAGATATTCTAAATCTGCTCCGACATATCCGTGGCTTATGGCAGCAATTTTTTCCAAGTTTACATCTTCAGTGAGTGGCATGTTTCTTGTATGAATCAAAAGTATCTCATGTCTTCCTTTTTTATCCGGTATTCTGATCTCAATTTCTCTGTCGAATCTTCCTGGCCGCCTAAGAGCAGGGTCTAGAGCATTTGGCCTATTTGTTGCTGCAATGACAATTACTTTTCCTCTTCCCTCTAGACCATCCATAAGTGCAAGCATTTGAGACACTACTCTTCTCTCTACTTCGCCAGTTACCTCCTCACGTTTTGGAGCAATAGAGTCTATTTCATCAATGAAAATAATGGAAGGAGATCTTTCTCGTGCTTCCTTGAAAATTTCTCTTAGTCTTGCTTCACTTTCTCCGTAAAATTTGCTCATAATCTCAGGACCTGAAATGCTTATGAAATGAGCATTACTTTCATTTGCTACTGCCTTTGCCAAAAGCGTCTTGCCAGTACCCGGTACTCCAAAAAGCAATACACCTTTTGGAGCTTCGACTCCAAGCTTTTCAAAAATCTCTGGGTGCCTCATTGGCAGCTCGATCATTTCACGCACTTTTTTGATTTCAACGGTCAGACCTCCAATGTCTTCATATGCCACCTGCGGAACTCCCCGTAAAGCTTCTCCTTCCGCAGCAATGTGAAATACTGTTTTTTGAGTTACAAGTACTGCATCTGCTGCAGGTGTTATTCCAATGACTTGAAATGTAAGTTTGCCACCAAAGTAGGGAACCATAATATTGTCCCCTTTTACCAAAGGAATGCTTTCCAGCGATTCAGTAAGATATCTTTCGTCTATTGGTGGAATGGAATCAGTAGGTGCAATTACGATCTTTTCAGCAGCAACTGTTTTTATCTTTCGCACAGTGACGGTGTCTCCTATTGCTACTCCGGTGTTGTTTCGTCCTAGTCCATCTACTCGGATAATCCCCTTTCCCTCGTCGGAGGGGTAAAGTGGAAGACATTTTGCAACCGACCTTCTTTTTCCTTTGATTTCTAAAATGTCGCCACTTGTTGCTCCAAGTGCATCCATGACGTCATAATCAACACGTGCCACACCCCGGCCAACATCACGGGTATATGCCTCTATTACTTTAAGTGAAATTTCATTTTGGGCTATGAATTAAATCAACGATACGGCGCCTTATACCTTTGTTATTTATTTTATAGACAAAATTCTCCACAAATTTGGTAATCATGAGGAGATTTAGGGAAATAATGAATAGGCTATGGTGTAATCCACTATTCTTTCTCAAGCGGTAGCTTGCGAAAGCTGCTTTGAGTTACAATCCCAGTCTCAACAACAGGTTTTTCTCCCAAGGCCTTCTCAATTGCCTTTTTTCCAAGCTCAATTGCTTTCTCTTGTGTCATATCTGCACTGTATTCCTTTGTGATCACATCTAGCGCTGTCTCGGAGGATTGACCTATCGCAAATCCAGAACCGCGGAAGAACGTACCGCTTGGGTCAACTTGGTACAACTGGATACCGGTCTGATCTGCTCCAGCTAATATTATCGAGGCAGCTTGTGGCCTTACTGCATAAGTTGTGTAGTTATGTAGAAATGTGCTGAGATGCTTGGCTAATGAATCTGTGTCAATTGGGGTTTCATATGTTAGTCTGTGTCTTTGTGCTTCAAGTCGTAGTGTATCAATCAATTGCAAGATATCTCCAATATATCCAGAGCCGGTTGCACCAGCATGGAAATCGATTGAAAATATTTTTTCAGATGGCTCAATTAGCGGATGTGTTGGTTTTATTTGACTTGATACAATGGCGAACTTTGGAGTCTTGATTCCTATTGTTGTAGAGCCTCTGCTTACTGCTTCAAGCGCACTGTCAACAAGTACCAATCTTCCTTGTGGTCCGTAGAATGGAAACCTGTTACTAAAGTTTGGACTCGATTCTGACATCTAAGCTCTTACCTCCTGTATCATATTTGGTATGGCCAACAAATCTATGCCATTTCCTGAACCAGGATCACGCTCCATGGCTGCTGCTACTGCTCTTGACGCAATCTCTTTTGCCTGTTGATTTGTTATTTCCTTACTATAGAGGCTCTCAAGAACCCCATATGCGATTGGAGAACCAGAACCAGATGATGCAAAATCTTCTTCCGTAATTGCGCCACTCATGTCAGCAGCATACACATGTGATCCTTCACGATCTACTCCAGCCACCAGCAACTCAACATAGTATGGTTGATAGTTTCTAAGACCAGAATATGCAATGTTTGCAATTAATCTAGATGCTTCTCTTACAGTTAGAGGAAATCCCCTTCTTAATTCCATGAGCCTTCTTTCTGCCTTTGCCACTTTGATTATGTACTCGGCATCTGAGAGCTGACCTGCTATTGCGACAGCCAGCATATCATCTATTTTTGCGATCTTTTGGACTATTTTTGATCCGATAAAGAAGCCTTTGCTTGCTCTTTTGTCTGAGCCAAGAACTACACCATCCTTTGTTCTTATTCCAACTATTGTTGTCATGATACTATTACGAATACAATGGATTAATTGACTAGTAATTTGCCTATTTAGTCACGTTTTATATGCTAAAATAAAAACAAGCTATGGTACTAAGGGATTGCCATACACTGGTATTGAATTTGATTAAGAAAATGTAAATATATTCAAACTGATATACAGCGGATTCGTAATAACCATATGCCAGCAGCATACATTCTGTTAAACAGCAAACCTGACTCTGAAGTCGAGATAATAACCAAAATCAAAGCGATCATGAAAAGTGATACTCAACTTGTAAATTATGAGATTCAAGGTGTCTACGGTGTCTATGATATTGTTGTAAAATTAGAATGCAAAACAATGGAAGACGTAAGAAATACTTTAGGCAAGATTAGAAGAATCGACAAAATTATCTCAACTATAACAATGTTAGTAAACGAAGAGCAAGAGATTTAGCTTGAGCGCCATTACATGATCTCCATGTGGATCTTCAGTATGTTCATCAATCTTATATTCCTCACCTTTTCATGTAAATTCTCGAGGTTTTTCACTTCATGCATTATATAGATCTGGAATCATTCCCAATAGGATTAAATTTACTTTCTTAAGATCAAGTTTCTGCGTTGGTTCAAAGTTCGAGGCAAATAGAACTGTGCATGCAGATCCTTAACATAGATAGCGCCATACGATTTGCGGGTAGGATAAAGGATCGAAAGTTGATCTCGTTTGCAAGAAGGGCACATGCAACACCTTTGCTTGAAGAAGAGCTAAGTAACATGGCTCATTATCAAGCATCAATCAAGGCGTCATGGGAAGACATGTTCAATGATGCGCTTGGAAAAACAAATTGGATGATAACGTCAAAGGAAAAGGTAAAGCTGATAACCCTCTTCTTGGATGACGGCCTGTTAATAATATCAACAGAGCCAACATCAAACCATGATACAATAATCAAGAACATTCAAAGTCTTAACATCAAGCTCTAGTTTTGTCTGCAAATCAGCTCGTCTCTAGGATTCTCCCTATTTAGGTAATAAGTATTTTGAGATTTACTTCTACTAACTTATCAGGATCTGACTAATTTGGATATCTCAAAATTTAATGCACTAACTTTCGTGGTTTCATTTACAACTGATAATCCTGCCAGTTTTAGAATCGATTGTAAGTATTTTACTTGAGTGTTGAGCAAATAAGGTTACAGATACTTGCACAGACCAAGTGTTATTTTGAAGAGTTGTGCTTTCTATCCTACATGCAGAGTAATTGTACTGAAAGAATTTTTTTGTTATATCCACAACTTTGTCAACATCGCTATACTTTGAGAATAACTTATCCTCGCCACCACTCTTGTTATAGATTTGTGTTCTATATACGGGATCTGCTACTTTTTAGACGCCAATTTAGTTAGAGATTAGATCTTATTCTGCCCTAACTCTAGCTTTATTCCAGCTTGCTCTGCCGGTGTTTGTTTTATTGAACCATGCCGAACTTGCCTAATAGATTCGATAAAGCAACAAGATTTTGCCGTCACAGATTTCTTTTTATCTCAGAGTTTCAGAAGAATAGTTACAACATTGAGCTAGATAGCTCACGGGGTAATCATAATGAGCATGAAATTGATATTGCGCGGAAAAACAATCGAGGACGAACCTACCGCTGATGCCATTTTCAAAATTCTTGGAGATAAACATTCAAGAAGGATATTGGAATCTTTGATAGAATCTCCAAAATCAGCCCTTGATGTAAGCAAAGAATGTAAAATTTCCTTGGCACTGGCGTATAAGAAGATCAAAAATCTAACAAAATATAATCTAGTCCAAGTATCAAGCTCAGTAATATTTGACGGAAGAAAATATGCAGTCTACAGAAGTAAAGCACATCCAATAATGGTTCTGTTGAATCACAAATATCTGTCACAGACAATAGTATTTGATTATGAAAATCTCGTTAATTGTGTTGGCTGTGAGTCTTTAAACTGTGGTGTATATTATGATGAAAGATACAACGGCGTAAGAAGTATATGCTATTCCTGTGGAGCCAACTGGCCCGAGTCATAAATCCAATTCCAGGTCATAACCATTGTTTCCTTTTTCCATATTCTGTTAGTATCTTGTAGATTCTTCTAAAGGCTTCTTCTTGAATCATTTCTTGTTCAGCCGTCCTCTGAATCACAGATTCTAGCTTTATCTGTTTCTCGCGAATCAATTTCATTATCTCTTCAAACATCTCCCTTATCAGGACAGCTTCTTTATCTTCAGGTTCAATGTCCATATGGCCTGATTATATCTTAACTATAACAATGATAAATTTTGTGAATCCGGAACTGTTTTTATTATATCCTCTGGTATCTAATTTATGATCGCGTACATTTTTGCAACGTGCATCCCAGGTCAAGAACAGGAAGCTATATCTAAAATAAAGAAATTGCAAAATGTTGTGGAAGTCAATGGTATAATGGGAAGATATGATATCTTTGTGAAAGTTTCTGCAAAAAACGACATTGATTTGCATTCTACCATAACAAGTATACGTGATGTTTCCGCAATTACAAGCACTGCAACCTTTGCCGCAATTAAAGGCCAAGGGGGATCCATAGACCAAGAAAAGTAGAAAATGATAAGTTACAACCAAGCATTAGAACTTCAACGAAGCCTTTCGCAGAAAGTAGTTGCAAGAGATTCCATAAAAAAGATAAGAAAAGTTTGTGCTGCTGATGTTTCCTACAATGATGAAAATGCTTGGACTTCAGCGGTTGTCATGGATGCAAGAACTCTGGAGATTCTAGAGCACATTACTTTGGAAACCAAAGTAAAAATACCATACGTTCCAGGTCTTCTTATGTTACGAGAATCCAAGCCAATACTTTCTGCTTTGAAATTGCTGAAAAATAATTTTGATATACTGATTGTTGACGGTAATGGTCAACTACACCCACGTAAATGTGGAATAGCGACGTACCTTGGAATTGTTCTAGACAAACCTACTATAGGTGTTGCAAAAAGCTTGCTTTGCGGCAACATAAAGAACAATTCAGTTGAATTCGATGGGAAAATTCTCGGTAAAGTAATTGAAAAGAAAAAAGGAAAAAAGATCTTTGTGAGTGTTGGAAACAAGATTAGTCTTAGAACTGCTTACAAAATAATAAAATCACTGATAAGAGAAGGGCAGTGGCAACCCGAGCCAATCAGGATTGCTGATCATTATTCAAAACAAAGACTCTCATCACAAAATTAGCTAAACCTACTCCGCTATACCACTATGAATTGATGCATAAGTCTAATTACAAAGATCACGAATATAGAATCATGCCAAACGGGACATGTGACATAGCATGCGAAGAATGCATTGGTGAGAAGCGCGTTAAAGGGCCATTGATTACAGATAATGTTACCGGCGAGGTAGTGTGCGGAAAATGTGGTCTTGTACTAATTGAAAAGTCTGAAGATACAAGCCCTGAATCAAGATCATACAACTTTGAAGACTTTATGGGAAAGGCAAGAACAGGTCCTGGCACAAAACTTTTGTTATCTGACAAAGGATTGGCAACAATAATTGATTTTGCAAACAAGGACGCTTCTGGAAATCAGTTAACTACCGAACTTAGATCAACTTTCAAGCGTTTACGATTATGGGATAGTAGAAGTCAACCAAGATGGCATGATAGAAGCTTAAAGAAAGCTTTCTTGACACTTGACATGCTCAAGACAAATCTTGGTATTCCAGAAACGGTCATAGAGGAGGCGGCCTACATTTTCAGAAAAGCGTTGGCAAAGAGATTAACAACGGGAAGAAACTCAACTGCGCTCGTTTCTGCCGCACTATATGCTGCATGTAGGAAAATGAACACCCCTAGAACTTTGAATGATATTACAAAAGCGGCAAACATTAGTAGAAAAGATCTGTCAAGGAATTACAGGATATTGCTTAAGGTACTTGACTTACGATTTGAACCATTCAGCTCCGCGGAATTTATAACCAAAATAGCAAACGCTGCTGGAATAAGTGAAAGAGCGAGAAGAGACGCACTTAGGATCATATCTGTTGTAGAAGACGAGGAGATATCTGCTGGGAAAAACCCGTTGGGGCTTGCAGCATCATCACTTTACCTCTCTTGTTTGGTAAACGGTGAAAAGAAATCTCAACATATGATCGCAAAGGCCTCCGGAATCACGGCGGTAACCATTAGAAATGTCTCTTCTGTATTAAGGAAACAATTGGGTGAACGAGTCTATAATTAACATGAGTTTTCATTAACCAAAATTCACTAGTAAAGTAAGCACTAAATTGAGGCCGAAGGGGTCACGCAGTTTTACGTGTACGATAACAGAAATACCACCATAATTTACAGTTATGATTGCATCGGGTTGAAATATTATGAAGGCGTATGGAAATCATGGCAACAGCATATATAATGATCGCATGTGACTTTGGCCAAGAAGAAAGAATTCTTGAAGAATTGAAGGGAATTGATAGAATCAAGGAGGTTCACGGTACAGAGGGGCATTATGATATTGTTGCAGAAGTGCAATCAAGAACAACTGACGAAATAAACACAACAGTTTCTGAAAAGATTCGAAGGATAGATGGCGTAAGGTCTACGTTAATTCTAGTTGCACAGTGTTAAGATTGAAGATCAAGGTAAGTAGCGATTAGAGCTACTTTTAATTAAGATGAGGTTAGTTGCATAGTAAGCCATGGTTACACCACTTTCTGGTGCTAAAATTACAGGTGTTGTACTTTTTGCCATAGGTGTAATTTTGATTTGGTCTAGTGTGATTCTACATTTTGTTGTTTTGCCTATTCTTGCTACAGTGTCGCCCTTGGGAGATGATCAACAATACTTGTTATTGCAGTTTTTCTCAGGAACCATGGGCTCTCTTCTTGTTGGAGGATTATTTGCACTAGGAGTCATAGATATCATTATAGCAATAGGAGTAATCAAACAAAAAAAGTGGGCTTGGAAAGCCCTCGCAATGCTCACAGTAGCATGTGCGTCACTTAACATGCTAGCCATAATCGGAATTCCAAATACTACAAGTGTGATAGTGATTATGGGCGGGAGTATTCTCGATGCTGGAATACTGTTTTACGTATACAAAAAACAAATTAAGGCAACGCCGACCACTGAGCAAGCAAAGATCACAGAGAAGACTTAGACACTATTTCTTATTTCGTCGCGGATGATTGGAAAGTAAGATTCTGCCAATTCGCCAATCATTAAAATCTCATCAGATTTTGCCTCTCTACTATGCATCATTCTGAAGGCCGTAAGACTTGTTCCAAGTATCTGACCTACTATGCAACCATACAAGAAATCAAATTCGTTATCAAATTTCCAATCGCTTTTAAATCTAGGGTATTCTTTTTTTAGGGTGGGGATGCCTAGTATTATTCCCTCGATCGTATTTTCCAAATATTTTCTGAACTCAAAACTCAGTGGCATAACATTGGAGTCGTTCAAATCTGTATTAAATGAATTCTTTGAATTTAGTTTTGATTTAGGATTATTTTCTGAAGTTCTTCGGGTCTTTCTACTATGTGGTCAGGATGGGCTTTTTGCAGGGCATTTCTGGTGTTATAGCCCCATGAAACACCAATTACTTTGATGCCAGCTTTTTTCGCCGCTTCTATATCCCTTATTTCGTCGCCAACATAAATAGGATCATTATGTGGTATGGTTTTTGCTTTCATCAATTTCTTCAGTAGTCTGCTCTTACCAAAAACTGCTCTTCCTGAATAGACAAAGTCGAATAATTCGAGATTGTTATTTTTCAAAAACGCCATCACATTCTCACGCGAGTTGGTTGTTAGAATTCCTAATATGCATCCACTTTCCTTGAGTACGACAAGTGTATTTCTAAGGTTTACCGCCGCTTGCAAATGAACTATTTCTTTATTCATCTCGAACCTAATCTTTCTTGCTACTATAGGTAGTCTAAATATAGATATTCCCAAGTGCCTTAGAATTGCACTGGGTTTCTTCTCCCTAAGTTTGGGTAGATCGCTGAGTGGAATTTTATGGTAGCCATAGTCATCTGCGAATCTATTAGCTATTTTTATTACAACTGATAATGTATCGGCGATCGTACCATCAAAATCGAAGACTATTGTTGGCATCAGGATTTCGCAGGCTAATGCCCTTTAAAGACTGTTATGGATTTAGAATTCTAAATTCAATACATTACTGAATTAAACCTTTTATCATAAAATAGAGGTTAAGGGAGTTCTGGCGATATTGAAAAATCATTGTTCTACGTATATAGAATGTGCTCTCAGATAGAATAGATGCGGGAATCAGGCTTTCGGAGAAAATGATTCACCTCAAAGCAGAGGATTGTTTAGTTCTTGCAATACCAAGAGGAGGAGTGGTAGTGGGAAACCAGATAGCAAAAAGCCTTGGATGCAAACTTGACGTGATAATATCAAAAAAGATCAATCCGCCGGGAAATAGAGAGTATGCTATAGGGGCTATCATGCCGGACGGTACTATTCATTGGAATCATGATGTTTCGACATATTTAGAAAGTAGTTATCTAAAGCAGGAAATAGAGGGGAAGAAGGTAGCAGTAGAAGCTCAACTCAAGAAATTTCGAGGCAGATCCGATTATGACCTTGCGGGAAAAGCTGTGATATTAGTAGATGATGGCATTGCCACTGGCGCAACGGCACTTGTCATCTTGAAATGGCTTGCCAAACTAAAACCCAAAAAAATTTTTGTGGCGACACCTGTTGTTGCTGCAGATGTATATGAAGAAATAAAAAAGAACTGTGATGCCGTTGTAGCTTTACTAATTCCTACTTTTCTACATGCTGTGAGTCAATTTTATGAAAAATTCAATGAAGTTGAGGATAAAGAGGTTCTGAACATACTGTCAAACTATATGAAGTAGATTTTATCCTAAAAAGATAAAATCAACCCATGATATAGTACCCAAATATGTACAATTCTTCTCTCTTGGACGAGGCATATGGTCTGTGTGAGGAAGGAGAATACACACTTGCTATCGAGTATTATGATCTTGTCCTGTATAAGGAACCAGACAATGTAACAGCCCTTATCAATAAGGGAGTCACACTCCAAAATCTTGGTAAGACTAGGAAGGCGATAAAATGTTATGATGCGGCCCTAAAATTGGAAGATGACAATATTGATGCACTGGTAAACAAAGGATCCTCGTTGCATACTCTAGGCAGGTATAATGAAGCAATCGATTGTTATGATAAAGCTATGCAAGTTGAACCAAAATATGCAGTGGCCATGGCATACAAGGGACTTTCCTTGGGAGAGCTAGGACATCTAAAGGAAGCTATCAAATGTTTTAACGCGTCATTACGAATTGACAAAAAATACAATATAGCATTAGACAATAAGACAATCGCATTGGAACTTTTAAAGGAAAACACAAGACCGAAACCAAAGCTTCACAAAAGCGGAAAAAAGTGACAGAATAAAGACTGATCTGCACCAGAGATCTAAAGATTAGAACATTTTTGCACGTTCTACAAATTTGTCAATACCGTTTTCAAGGGCATATGACAGAGAACTGTCAGGAACAAAGTCTAGTATCCATGAGAGAAGACCAGAAGTTTTCAAATCCAAGTTAATGTATGTTATGGTGCCTTTGTCCTTCTCACCATCAAAACCCCAAGTCTTTTGCACTACAGTAGTCATTGTGGTACCCTTCAGGTCTCCCGAAATGACCTTTATAACATATTTGTCATCCGAACCTATCGTGTAAATTGCCTGTGTATTAAAGAAAATTCCACTGACACCTGCATTCATTTCAACTAATTTTGTCTCGTTATCTAAAAGTTTTACAGATCTTACGTTCTCAGGAAAAATTTGTGGATATTGAGATAGATCTGATATGACTTTCAGCAAAGACTCTTCTTTCACGTTGACAACTTTTTGCATTGTAATTTCACGGTCAGCATACGATAAAGGTAATCCTGATACTACTGTTGTGAGTACTAACAAAATGACAAGAAAATTCCTTATATGAAAAATATCAAGTTTACGAAACATGACTTAACACAACATTTGGCACCTTAATATAATCATCAGGGAGAAGACCTTTGTCATTAAAAGATGCCTGCACCACTGGATCTACTCCAAAACCATATTTTATGTTCAGGTCCCTATTTACTTGCATGATCTCTGCATGCTTTATAGCAGCATATCTTGAAAATTCTTGCATTGCTTCTTCCCATGTTCCACCGTTGTCACGTATCTTTTTCATAGCGATATGACCGGCATCAACTCTTTTAGTCATAAAATCAAATTCACCAAGAAAGATCTTCTTCGTATTATTGTTTTCTACTGTGGCCACAAACCTATCAAAAGAATTCTTTGAACTGTTTTGCTCCGTCTGAATTTGTAACATCTGAAGTGCTTGCTCTTCAAGGGTTTTTGCGATTCTTCTTTGCTCATCGATTAATTTCTGGTTTAGCTCAGCATCCCTTTGATTCTTCTGTAGCTCTGCTATCTGTTTTTTTGAATATTCTATCTCACTTAGGATCTTTGCAACAAAGGGATTATTCTTTAACTCATCACCAGTTATGGTGTGAGATTCAAATTGATTTTGTTGCATCAACGCATATGCGAAATTTTGAGGACTGACACTAAGAGAGAGAGCAGTAGATAGGAGTGCACAAAAGATGAGATACCTTAGGGGAACACTTGGGTTGATCATCGGATCGTAATTCACCCAGTTGTATATAACTATTGGTGCACCAATCATTTGTATACCACCCAATTACATATCTGTCATGCGCAAATTAGATCTGAGTGATAGTTTGGGAATGCTGGTTTTCCTTACTTCTAAATCACTTGAAAGATTGGCTGAGGCCGAAATGAAAAAGCGATTGGGTTTGACTAGTTCTCAGTGGAAGATCATCATGGCACTTAATCTCAGTGACGGCCTGAGTCAAAAGGAACTTGCTGAGAAAATCTACGTAGATGGAAGCACACTTGTACCAATAATAGACAAGATGGAACTGGACGGATTGGTAGAAAGAAGACAAGACCCAAACGACAGGAGAAATAATAGAATATTTCTAACAAAGAAATCTGGGTCGGTTGTTGATTCTATAATAGAAATTATCCTTGAACTTAGAAAAATAATCTACAACGAATTATCTCAAGAGGAACTTGAATCAGCAAAAAAAACCATGAAGAAGATTATTGATAACGCAGATACGGTTGCTAACAAAGCCATGTAAGGTTAATACCACGATAAACTTGACCGGTCGAGACTCTTCCTGATTTATTTACTCTTTTTGTTTAATCCTTTTCCAAAAGAGCCAAGAATTATCACAGAACCTACTGCTACAGTAATAATTACTGTTGATACTGGAAATTCGGGAGCGGCATTTGTGCCTACTACGTCTATCACATGGCTACTGTGATGATAATTAATCTCAAGTGTGGTGTCATCTTGTGTGTCTGCCGTTTCTATCACGTCATTTTGAGACATCACTTGTCCGTCAATCATGACTGTGAGATCCCCACTCAATAGGGATTTGGGAATAGTAATATCGGTTACACCTGTAGTTCCACTTTCTCCTTGTACGCTAAGTGATAATTTCTTTGCTTGTTCGTCAAACTTCAAATCAGACGCATCTGAACTGGACTCGACACTTACTTCAAAATCTTTACCGCCAGCCTTAACTTCCCATGCATTTGGGCTTACTACTACGAACTTGGTAGTGCTATCCAACCCAGTTTGCATCTTTAGTGTGAGGCTATTCAATACATCAGCATTTACATCTGCTTTTGCCTGCAATGTGTAGGCACCATTCTTTGTATCGGGAGGTAATTCAAATGTCGCAGAGTATTCTCCGTTGCTCACATGTTCTATTCCATTATATGCGATATTTCCGTTGTTGTCCGCAACTTGGATAGAAACAGTGTTTATCCCACCAACTGCGGCAATCAGACCAGACCAGATAGTTCCCTCAATTTTTACTCCGTCTCCTGGTTTGTAGAGATGTCGTTCAGTTTGAACTGTAAAAGTATTGTCCGAGTCTGCACTCAACTTTTCATACGCGATTTTCAAATGCTCATGCGATTCTGCTTCTGTACTTTCATGATATTCTTCTTGTGGTTTTGCGCCAGAAGATGAGCTAACATTTTCCTCTACTTGTGCGGATTCATTCCCGGAAGCATTTGCTTGAGTTCCAGATTTGCCAACGTTTATCTTTGCAGAAACATCTGCTCCAATTTCGACCTTGTCTTTTTCAGCATTTGCAACAGACATAACTAAGCTTGCTCCAATTACTATTACAAACATCAGTAAAAAGACAAATCCAAAATTTTCGATAGATTCCAAACATCCATAGAATTTCATATCTTAAATTAATGCGTAAAATAGTTAATAAGTAATACGAATCTTGGATTCTAAATTGATTCGCATCAGTGTATGATAAATTAGTGCCTACGTTCATGCGTTCTGTATCAGGTTCATCATCACAAGATCACAAAATTATGATTCGATGAGGGCATAAATGAGATAAAGGCAGAATTATACGTCGGGATATGACATAGATAGATTATAAAATGAAAATATTGCTTGTGGCGTTTCTTGTATTATCACTATCACTTTGCTACGGAGAGCCTGCTAGTCCAAACACCACTCTGACTTTTTATATCACAGATGACAACCTGAACACAAGCCATAGGGGAGTTGATGTAATTGCTCTTGTCGGACTGGTTGATTTTACCATAAATGGTATGGCAATTCCAGGGCCAGCTACGATGGTTGAAACAGGTGTTGATACAGGTACATTCCAAATTCAATTGACTTTACCTTCTACTGTTAATGGTAGATCATTGCAGAATGGTGATGTAGTTGTCATGGCATATCATCAAAAAGCAGATTACTCAGGAAATCCGCAAACAATTACACAATCACGAGTGCTTAACATAATTCCATCAAGTCCAATTGCCAGTTCGACTCAGAGGGCAAGAATTGGCCAAGACTTTACCCTAAGGCTACATGCGCCAAACTTTAACTTGGATTCGTATACTCCAGATGACATTCCACTAAGTCTTATCGAATTTAGGATGGGAGGGGTAAAAACAACATTGGCAGACTCTGCGTTCCATGTCAATACATTTGCGTTGAGAGAAACCGGGTCTGACACAGGTACATTTGAAGCCACCTTCAAAATTCCAAAAGAAGTTGATGGCTTCCCAGTAGAAATTGGGTCAACTCTGGAATTTAGGTTCACAGATACTTCAGAGGCTTCATCTTCATCATCAAGCGTCTTTGTTAGGGTAGGCTCCTACGAAGCTCCCAGCGTAAGCAGCATTGGCCGTATTACTCCGCCGAACATAACCTTCTACACTGACTCGTTGGGAATGGTTGTAAACTATGCAAATTCCAGCATGCTACAAAGTCTGGTATCTCCAGTCTGTTACCCGTCACCTGATTCATTCTTTACCGTAGGCAAAACTACGGTAACCTGTTCTACTAAGGACCAACAAGGTAATTCTGTGATAAAGTCATTCACGGTTACGGTAATCAAAGAATCTAGTTTGATTCCACACTGGCTAAAGAAACTGACTGGGTATTGGTGTGGTGGTGAGATAAAGGATGATGACATGCGCCACGCAATGAAATATCTATCTTCGAGCAAGAAGATCGCATTACCCCAAGATGATCAATCAGATACATCGCTTGACAAAACAAGTCTTTGCCTTTGGACTGAGAGTAAAGTTCCAGATTCACAAGTAACAAAGTTATTTGTGCATCTTGCGCGATAGAATTTAATCTCACATGTTATCATTGAAACTGATAAAAGTTACTTCTGGACCAGATACTTTAGATATAAATTCTCAACTTAGCTAACTTGACAACAATTTGCATCCTTAGCTAAACATTCGTTATGAATTGTTCTTGTTATGTAAGATTATGGAACCATTACAATTTGTTAACTCGCTTGATGCAAAAAAACATATCTTGTTGCTCTGTAATGACCAGACATTCGGGAAGATGATAGAGTTACGATTCTTAGAAAATGGCCTTATGAAGGGTGAGAGCGGCATCTATCTCACTAGTAAAGATCCAGAAAGAATTATCGACATGATGGTGGAATTCAACATGGACATTTGGCCGTATCTGAAGAATAAATCGCTACAAATTCTACAACTTCCAAAGTTTGATGAAGATCCAGGTGGAATTCTTTTAGGAATTGAAAAATTTATGCAAAAAATGCTCTCAGAATTAAAGCCGCCATATCGTATAGTCGGCAGAATAATTTCGGACGTTAGTACTGAATTGGGTATGTCTGTAGAGTTAACATTGGAAAGATACCTTCACGCTAGATTTGATTCACTTGATGGCTCTTTTCTGTGTACGTATCATTATTGCGAAGTTCCTGAGAAAAGTCGGTTAAAGTGGATGGATTCGTTAATGAAAAACCACCACGCAGTAATCTATGCCAATGGACCCAATAAGGCAAGAGCCACTCTGCTTGTCTAACTAGCAATATCTAGCCTTACCAACGGCTAATTACAATTTATGACAAGCTTAACATCTATTTTATATTCGAGATATGGAATCGTCTCATAATTGAATTGGAAACGTATTGGGAGGCTAGTTCTTTGGTTCGGTTTCATAGGCATGGGCGCTTTTATCTTTCTAAATCTAGATCTTGCCCATCGTAAGAGAGATCTGTACATTCTCTTTGGTTTGTCACTTGCATTTTTTATTTCAGGTTGGGTTGGCCTCTTTAGATATTCAAGATTCTGGAATATGCTTGAGTGAATTCTTAAATAATTTGAAATTCATTATTATTATAATGAGCGTGGAGCCACGACCAATGGCTTGACAAAGCGTGGTCCTGCAGGAAGAATATGTGAACGAAACGCAAAGGCGTTGGTTCAAAGGAGGCAATCTCCAAGTGTCCTGCACAAGGGGGCCACGCCTTTTGGTTATAATTTGTTCTTTGTTTTCAGCTTCTTTTGGAAAATGACAATGGCTGTGATTATACCAATAGCCCCCGCCGCACCAGCCATGATAAGATAAGAAAAGATCATTCCGTAAGCAGTAAGAACTGTAACATTAAACGCATATGAAACCATGATTCCAGTCCTGAGATCAAATAGGTCTACCCTTAGCACATGGTTCCCAGATTCTTCAAAAATATAATCAATATCAGAATTTCCACCATTGTATTCCGTTGGTGGAAAGGAATGAAGAAAATCATCATTGTGATAAATCTTAAGACCCGTTCTGAATTTGTCAATATCTTTTCCATCTTGGTCCATGAAATGAAAATGAATCTTGGTGTCTTTTCCGACCTCTGGTATGGAAGGCGTTGTTTCTATTTGGAGTTCATAATTTCCAATTTTTACTGAGTTTGTACTGAATGGTGGATACATTACCTCGTAGACGCCTATACCAATAAAGAAGCTCAAATAAACGGGCAAGAGGATGTAATAGCGCTTCTTCAACACATGTGATATGATGACTTCCTATATTACACTTGACTGCCTTCGAGACACTAATAAACAAAGAAAATCTGCAGGATTTTCAGAGAATACTTGTTATCGAGAAAATCAATTGGAGTAATTATCATAGTTATTGGTGTGGCAATTAGCGTATTTGGATACCTGCAAATAAATTCCCAACAGAATGAATCTACTAGTAGTATAACATACAAAAATCAGAATTCCTACATTGAAGAATACCAGCTTCCTTCAGGCTCCAGGCCTAATGGTATAATCGTTGACAGACAAGGCATTATCTGGGCTGCTTCTTCAACAACCAATAATCTGTTTAGTCTAGAGTCCAAGTCAGGAAAGATAAGGGAGTATCCTATCAACGATGAAAATTCACAATCTAGTAACTTGGCAAGAAATTCTACTATGGTCTGGACAATCGTTCAAGACAATAATGGAGTAATATGGTTCTCACCGCTCGGAACTAAATCCATATGGACACTTGATACTACGAAGAGGACATTTCATATGATTAAATCAGAAAGTGGCTCTGCATTTCAGATGAAGGCATCTAACAATGGGAAGATATGGTTTACAACATTGAGCGGGGACGCACTTGGTGTCATAGAAAAGATAGGAAACGATGGATACAAAATATCATCGTTTGACCTAGGTAGTGGTACCACTCCTGCTGGTCTGTTTTTACAAGATGATTCTATTTGGATTACGGAAATGGCTATGCAGAAAATTGTTAAATACAAAATAATCGAGGATAATGGGCTGGTGAAGAACATAACTAAGACTTTCGAGGTTACATCCAAGAAGATGTCACTTTCGTCACCGACAGACCTAATCATAAAAGATGGTGTAATATGGCTTACCGAGCATGGTACGAGTTTTCTTACAAAGTATAAATTAAGTTCGGGTGACATAGTAAGATATACTACTTCTCAAAACATCTTTCACGCCACTACTCTTCCCTTTTGGATTCGAGGCGTTAGTAACGACAAAGGTTTGTGGTTTAATGAACACGAAGGCAACAAGTTAGCCTATTTTGACATCTACAACCAAACCCTAACGGAATACAACATACCATCGCTTCCACAAGATGGCTACCTCACCTACCCCCTTAATATTGCCCTGGATCCTTTTGACGATAAAAAACTCTGGTTTACTGAATGGAACACAGACAAAATTGGATTAGTAGACAGAAACATTGAGATCCCATTCGGAATCAGTGCGGATACAAAAAAGATCGTATTAAGAAATGATACATCAAAAGAAAACGTGATAAATTTGGAAGTTACCGGACAGAATCCGTATAGTTCGAATCGAGTTTTCCTAAACGCGTCTAGTTCAATAACACCAACTGCCGGTTTTGGCAACATGACAGTTAAATTTTCTTCAAATGTTTTAGATCTCTCCTCCTCTCATACGGCACAATTATTTTTACAAAATTATGGTACAGTCAGTGGCAACTATACTCTTGGGATAAGTGCTTCTGATGGCCTTGTCACAAAAACAATTTTTCTTGAACTAGATGTTAGTTGATAGTATTTTTATTACTTTATTTTACCTGGTTCTTGTTTGAGTCATTTTCTCTAGGTTCAACAATATCAGTGAAATTCACGTCTTGGGAATTTTTTGCGTCGATTATATATAATGAAAACCGGCTTCATAAGCTTGAATTTCATCCCAAATACTTGGGGATTCGACACCTTCTAGTGACAAATTAACTTATGCTGTATCGCCAACCTGGATCATTAATAATTACTTTACAGGTAAAGGACCGCCTATTCCGCCCAAAATATCACTCTCCCCGTTTTGTTCATACGGTTCTATGGAATCGGCTACTTATTGATGGCACTATGATACCTAGCTAAGTTGTTGTCATTACAGCTAACTAGAATCTATGAATCTCTGTTGGGTACTACATACTATGAAACTGGAGTATGATGTGAAATGAGCCAGCAAAGTGTGCCATTAAAGTTTGTAGACTCGTTTTTTGGCAAGAAACATATTGTAATGCTTTATGATGATGAGGAACACGCACAAAGAATTCAGTTTCATTTCCTCAAAAACGGCCTGGGGGATGGGAGACAGCTGTATATATGCGTCTGAAATGGATTCAGGGCTAGTAATTCTCAAAATGATTAATAGCGGAATTCCTGTCAAGCAATTTCTAAAGAAAAACCTCCATATCTTTCAGATTCCTCGTCTAACAAACGAAACGGAAGTTATGATAAAATATGCAAAAAAATTACTCGAAAAAATCCTGGAATCTGCAAGACCTCCGTATAGAATTGTAGCCAGAATAATCGCAGATATTAGCAAGCCAGAGGGCATACTTGCAGAGATGAAAATAGAGCGTGAGTTTCACTCAAGGTTTTCTACCTTTGACGGCTCTGTTATATGCCCGTACGATATATCGAAACTTCGAATGAATCGGGGAGACTGGATTCGACGTCTATTTGAGACTCATCATGCTACCATATATGCGCTAAAATCAGATCAAGGAAGAGTATTTTATCCTCAGTAATGCAGTAGCTTACGAAATACAAAGATGATTACTAACCTTTAAAGTTCAAAAAAGCCACGTGAATTTGTGAGTGATGGGGCTAACTGGTCTGAGTGGTTAGATTTTACTGAAGCAAGTGTCAAGGAAACACCGGAAATGTCAGGAGTCTTTGTAATGCATGCTGACATGAAGATATTTTTCATTGGGGGAAGTGAAAACCTGAGAAAAACTCTTCTTGGATATCTCTCAAAACCATGTTTACAGAAGACAAAACGATTCAAGTACTTGATTACGCCGTCATATGAAAAAATACGTGGAGATATGCTCAAAGAGTACATCGTAAAACATAATGGAAAATTGCCATTATGTATGGAAAAAGAATGAGTAATTATTGAATACCTGTTAGAGGACAGTAATCCAATTGATGTCATCACGATTTGTGTCAAGGCAAACTTTTTCATCGTGTGGTAGTATCTAGATGACCATGCTCAAGATTCCATTTATGTAATTGGTATATATGGTGCTAAATTATAACCCATATAAGTGCCGCAAACAAAACCGATTGTTGATATAGTAAATGTCGTTGCTTCTGCGTCAGTCGATCAAAGAATTGATCTCGTGGAAATTACAAAAGCTTTTCCCGACGTCGAGTATCATCCAGAGCAGTTTCCTGGTCTTGTATTTAGACTAAAGTCACCAAAGACTGCTACTCTTATCTTTAGTTCAGGTAAAATGGTTTGTACCGGTTCCAAGTCGGAGGATGCTGCAATTAATGCTGTAAGAACCGTCGTCCAAAAGCTCCGAAAAGGGAAGATAAAGGTCAAAAATGATCCAGAGATTACTATCCAGAATATAGTTGCTTCTGTAAGTTTGGGCGGAAAAGTACATCTAGAAAGAGCCGCACGAAGTTTACCAAGGAGTATGTATGAACCAGAACAATTCCCTGGTTTAATACACCGAATGCTTGACCCACGTTCTGTAGTGTTAATCTTTGCCTCTGGTAAATTAGTGTGTACTGGAACAAAGAAGGAATCTGAGGTATATAGGGCAGTACATAATCTTCACACTCTTCTAGAAGAGAAAAAATTGATGGAATACGAATAACCAAGTTTCGTTAGTCCATTTTTTGTGGTTTCTTTCTGGTTACGAAAAATACTGATGCAGTAGCTGCCGAAGCTACCAATCCAATTGTGACATATTCAATGTATGGTTGAGCCGTCATCTTTTTGAAGAACTAAAATATCGTTTCCCTCCAAAGTCATAGTAGTTGGACTACTTGCAATCCCTGTGACAAATTTTTGCACAAAAAAGTCGTTATCCTTTATTTCAGGCTCTGTACTAGCTTGAAAAAATACAAAGAAAACCAAAAAGGAAATCAGCAGAAAAACTTTCAATTAATTTCAAAGCACAAATCTATGCTAATAAATTTGAAGGTCAAATACCGTTAGACTCAGATCTGACTTTTGGGAGGTCTTGATTTATTTAATATGGCGCTACCTCCAAATGAAATTGCCAGATTGAATGCTAGTGCGATCACAGCTATGTACAGTGGACCAAACATGGTGTTGAAGAGTGATGAGGCCAAAGGTCCAAAATTGTTCGCAACTTCAACCATGTAAATGCCTGACACTATGCCTACAAGCAGACCTACGATTAACGGCACCCTTCGCAACGATTTTACGTACAATCCAAAGAATACTGCGGGGAGTATTTGTGCAATCAGAATCCCTCCCAAAAGTTGTAGTGATATGGCATATGTCGCAGGTACTGTAAACACAAAACCCAGAGCTATAAATTTGAAAATAGTAGATGAAACCTTCGTTATCCTAATTTCTGAGCTATCTGACAAATTTGGCTTGATTTCTTTGATTATGTTTCTTGTAAGAAGATTAGCTTGAGCCATGGCCATTATTGCAGCTGGCACAAGACCTCCAATGAATATGCCAAGCAACGCTACTCCAGAAAACCATCCAGGCATCGTATAAAGTATCAATGATGGAACCACCAGTATGCCGCGAGTACTTGAAGGAAACCCGGATAGAAAATTCATAGCTTGCGGTACACCGTAAACCAAAATTCCCATCAGGGCAAGTATTGCTAAACCAACTCCATAAAGAGGAAGAAGAGCGGTACTTTTACGCAGTTTCTGTGCACTTTCTGCACTTAGTACACCGTTTACTGCATGAGGATAAAGATAGAGGGCCAACGCGCTTCCAAGAACAAGCGTTGCATAAGCTGGGACTAGCGAATCAGGCAAAGTAACATAATTTTCCTTGACTTCCTTGAACGCATTACCAAATCCACCAATACTGATCGGAACAGCTATTATCACTACAATTACTGTGATCCAAATTAAGAAGTCTTTGAAGACTGCAGTCAAAGTAGCTCCACGTAAACCGCTTGTGTAAGTAAATGCGGCCAAGACTACAAAGGCAATCAAGAGTGAGATTTCTTGAACGGTCTGAGAATTTGTAGTGCCAGCTAACATAACAGTCAAGACTGACTGCATGCCGACTATTTGGAGGGCAATATAAGGAAGCTCTGCAACGATACCTGTAACAGCAATCATTATTGCCAAAGTTTTACTGCTAAATCTGTCTTTTACAAAATCTGAGGCTGTAATGTATCCCTTCTCTCGTGACAAGGTCCAGAGCTTGGGCATTGTTACCAGCGCTACTCCAAAAGTTAGCATGACATAAGGAATTGCAAAAAAGTACAAAGAGCCCTTTGCAAAAATTCCTGAGGGGATGGCAACAAAACTGTACGCAGTGTAAAGATCAGCTCCAATCAGAAAGAAGACAAGAGTAGTACCTAGTCTCCTTCCAGCTAATGACCATTCATGAATATGGTTGAGGTTTCCTCTTCGCCAGTATTTTCCGTAAAAACCAAGAAAGATAAAGACAACAAACAACGCAACAAATGCAATAGTAACATCTAGACCGATCATTGCTCTTTCTCCTTGATATGAGTAAAAGCTAGGTAGAAGGCGGCTGACGCAAAAAGCCAAAGTGTCTGGAACCAGTAAAAGAATGGCAGACCCAGAAGTTCTGGTGACTCACGATTGTAAATTGGAACGCTCAAGTTTACAAAAGATGGTATTAGAATCAAAAAAGAAAGTGCAACGTACTTTGTCTTGGTATGCATTCCCATGTTGAATTTGGTAGTAAAGATATAAGCATTGAGAATTGCCTCGTTTTTAAAATGAAGTTTGATCCTGCACGGCGTATTTTGCTTCTTTACATAAAGCCAAAAGGAAGATTATTACAGGTTTCTGTGAATCAAATCTCATATGGTTATGGACGAGATATTACTTGCAAAGATCTCCGAAATCTTAGCTCTCCATGGAACCTTGTGCATAGGGGAAAAGGATTATGCGCTTGAGCAGTTTTCAGTGACCAAATCGAAAATTCCAGTGAGAAAGCCAACCACTAGAGGCGGAGTCTATTTTACCGATACGACTGCCTATAAAGTGAAGGCAATTACACACGATCTGTCCATAATAGAAAAAATTCCAACGCTAATGCTTGGCCCAAACAGTGACTTTAAACCAATCCAGATTAAAGCCAACTTAGAACTCGATGGCTTGAATGGAAGAATAACCTTAACCGCACATCTGACAAGTGCAATGAATAGTAAAACAAAGGTAGAGCTTAATCTGATAGTTGACAACGTAAAGCTGGAATATCGCGATACGATGTAATTTCATGATCTTTATCAGTATAGGTATACAATAATCTAACGTTGTTAATTTTATATTGATAGTAATTTCTATAGAGGACATGTTAGAAAAACTAGTGAAGGAATCAAAAGCTCTTGAGAAGGCGATTGCAGGCGAAGAACTTTCTTATGATGATGGCCTAGAGCTAATGTCTTATGATAATCTCTACATGCTGGGCGCTGCAGCCGATTTAATAAGACAAAAAAGTGTCGGTGACAGAGTAACATTTGCAGCCTCTTACTATCTAAATTATACCAACGTTTGCGCAGCAAGTTGCCAGATGTGTGCGTTTTACAGAAAAGGAGATGAAGGTGATGCGTATACTCTTACTGCCAAAGACATCGAATCACGGATTGCTAAAGCAAAGGAGATGGGAGCAACGGAGGTTCACATAGTAGGTGGTTTTCATCCCGAACTACCCTTGGAGTACTATGAGGAGATGTTTAGAACAATAAAACAAAACCATCCAGAAATGAACATAAAGGCACTAACGGCCGCAGAAATATTCTTCATATCAAAACTGACAAAAAATTCTGTTAAAGAAGTACTTGACAGGCTAAAAGCAGCGGGACTTGATTCTATGCCAGGAGGTGGAGCAGAACTCTTCCATTCTGATATAAGAAACAAGATAGTACGTGGCAAATGTTCAGGACAGGAGTGGCTTGATACAATAGAACAGGCTCATAACATGGGCATCAAAAGCAACGCGACAATGCTTTTTGGTCACATAGAAAAACCGGAGCATATCGTTGATCATCTAATAAAGCTACGAGACGTCCAAAAGCGAACCAAAGGTTTCCTGACTTTCATTCCGCTAAAGTTCAGCTTGGAAAATACAGAACTTGAGAAAAAGAAGATAGTCGCTTCAGAAAGCCCATCAATTTATGATCTAAGAGTCATTGCGGTTTCACGATTAATGCTTGCAAGAGAACTTGATAATATTTCCGTTTATTGGGTTGCACTAGGAAAGAGGCTTGCCCAGGTGGCCCTTGCCTATGGTGGAAATGATTTAGTCGGTACTGCCTTTTCAGAGGAAATATACAAAGCAGCCGGTAAGGGCACAAACTCCACAATTATGGAGCTAGCTAATATGATAAAGGAAATAGGAAGGGAGGCAGCTCAAAGAGATACGTTCTTTAACGTTTTGAAAACGTTCTAGATCTGGGCAGGCTTTTGAGTGATAGATTTTCCAACCCCTCCTTTCTTTCTTCGTTTTAGACCCAGACTTACCAAAGTAATGAAAAAACCAAGCCCCGCCACAAGCTGTGATATGTTTTTTAGGCTGGTATTTATCACCATCTGCGCATAGAACGCGTTTGTATCCTCCTCTGTCATATCAGGTTTACCTGCAGGCTCATTATAATTAAAATACGCCCAAAACAAGATGCCAGCTGACAGCATGGCAATGCCAAGCGCAAAAATGCGTTTGTCCATTGAAAGCCTATTTCTTCTGAGTACTAATTAACCATTAAGCTATTCTTAGGTCAAAGTATGGCGTTAGTCCCTTTTCTATTCCAAAATTAAAGAATGTCCTAATTGAATGCTCACCAAGAACCCCCATCTCGATTGTCATGTCATTTACATACATTCGCACAAATCGCTTGATGAGATCCTTTGATTGGCCTCGACTGTACTGCATTGCGTAGTCTACTGCCTCACTAACGCGGGCCATGCCGTACACAATTGACTCGCGAAAGAATCCGTCGAATTTTTTTATTGTATCAATCCCAAAATGATTGCTCATCACATTTACTCCCAGGGGAACAGGCAGACCGCCTGTACTATCACGCCACCAAGTGCCCGTATCGAGCACTTTCATGAGGTTCTTTTGTTCGTAAGTTAACTGAGTTTCATGTATGACTAGCCCTGCATCAACGTCGCCTCTAACAACTGCATCGGGAATATC
>VBPL01000020.1 GCA_005877205.1 Nitrososphaerota archaeon | reverse complement strand
CTGCAACTGCAGTATCATCATCACAAATCAATCTATCATGGACTGCACCAACAAATAACGGCGGTTCAGCCATAACAGGATACAAGATCGAAAGGTCAACTGATGGCGGTACCACTTGGTCTACTATTGTATCAAGCACTGGTTCAACTGCAACAACATATTCAGATACTGGACTTGCTGCTAGCACAGCTTACGCTTATCGAGTATCAGCTATAAATTCAGTTGGTACCAGTTCACCATCAAATATAGCATCAGCTACCACATTTAGCTCAAGCATTGCACCATCTGCTCCACAAAACCTACAAGCTACTCCAGGCAATTCCCAGGTCTCACTATCTTGGCAGACACCCTCTTCAAATGGTGGTTCTGCAATAACAAGTTATACCATCAATCGCGGGCCAACCTCAGGTGCTGAGGCAACGATTGCTTCGGTATCTGGCAGTACCTTATCTTATACCGATACCACATCATCAAATGGAATAACATACTACTATACCGTTACAGCAACAAACTCTGTCGGTGATTCACCTAGCTCAAATGAAGTATCTGCTACTCCGCAGCAAACAATAATTTACATGCAAGATACAACTGCCTCATTTGGACTAAGTGTATACTCTGGAAGACAAATTCAATCAGAGTATGTTACCAGTTCGTCAGCTCTTGTTGGAAAGCAGATAGATACCATACTAGTACAGTTAAAGAAAGGGGGCCTACCTACTGGCACTGTTACCGTGGGAGTATTCAACTCTGACCTCTCTGTCAAGCAGGCCTTTGGTACAGCAGATGTATCAACCCTTACAACATCATACAAGAGTTACACCTTTGCAATGACTGCACCAAATACATATCAAATACAGTCAGGTGACAGAATAGGTATCAAGTATACCGGTGGTGATTCATCAAATTATGCTGCAATCATGACAGACCAAACCAATTCATTTGATGGAACCAATTCCTATCTTATGTATTATACAACATCCTGGCAGAGCTTTACAGGCGTGGACCTTACCATGACCTTGGAACAATAGCCGATATTTTGTATCATTTCTCACTTTTAGCTTTTTGACTCGAGCATGTGGAACCAAATAAAAAATACTGCGCTACCTGACCAAAAATCTATGAATCCAGTAGTTAACTTTTTCATCACTTAAAATGCCTTGCCTATCTTTTTGATCGGACAACAATATTATTTGCCTTAATCAGTCAATAGTCACGAGAAAATCACTTGATCTCATATTATCCTTCTCTCAAGTAATAACATAGTTACCAACCCTATTCAATGAATATTATAAAATAAAAGGTAACTTATTCGATCTAGTTAAACATTTTAAAGATAATCTTCTTGTTCATGATAACTTATTTTAGAGGTTAAATCAGGATCGGTCAGTTGAAAGAATTCACCTCGAAATTGCATGCACTTGTCTTAGAGGCAGCAAAAAAATCTAATTCTGATTGCATTTCTCTGTCTGGGGGTCTTGATAGCTCAATACTTGCATTTTGCCTCAAAAATAGAAAAATTCAAGCAATTGCTATGGTGACAAAGGATTTTCCCTCAACTGACCTAGTGTACGCTCAACTAGTTGCAAAACTCAATAATCTGAAACTTGATGTTATCACTGCAACCATCAAAGACTTGTTAGATGCTACAGAACAAACAATCAAAATTTTGAAAGTTTTCAACCCAATAGAAATTAGAAATAGTATTGTAGTGTATCTTACTATGAAATCTGCAAGAGACAATGGTTTCAAGTCTATGATGACTGGAGATGGAGCAGACGAACTTTTCGCTGGTTATCATTTTTTTCAGAGATTATCTTTATCTGACTTGCAAAAGAATCTAGAAAGAATTTGGAAAATAATGCATTTTCCTTCAAAATCTATATCTGAATCCCTTGGAATCTCGTTGCAAACTCCCTTTCTAGATGAAAAGATAATAGGTTATGCAAAAAAGATTCCACCAGATTTGAAAGTTAGAGAAGAAAAAGGGAAGAAATACGGAAAATGGATACTAAGAAAAGCATTCGAGGATCTACTGCCGGAATCTATAATATGGAGAGAAAAGGCGGCAATGCAAGACGGTTCAGGTACCAGTGGACTTACTTCTTTTTTTGATAATCTTATACCAGATCCAGTATTTTCAGAAAAGATCAAAAAATATGTTGAAAGCGAAAAGGTCAACCTTGCATCCAAAGAGTCCCTATACTATTATGAACTATATCGAAAACATTATGATTTTCCATCCCATCTTGCAGATACAAAAACCAGATGCCCACAGTGTAATTATTCCATAGAGAAGGAATCGCACTTTTGTCGTATGTGCGGGAGTTTTCCTATCTAACTCTTTTTCCACTTTTTAGGCTTTTTAACAAAAATTCTCTTGCAGCCATGACAACAAAAGTAATACTTCTTGCCCTTATACTCATGGACCAAAGCTAGATTCTCATCAAGTTCAATTCCACATACTGGGTCTACAGGCATATGGTGACTCGACTGCTATTCGTATTTAAAACTTACAATTACGTTGACAGTTTATTGACAAGATCTGAAAATTCTGTATCAGATAAAATAGGAATATTTGTTAGCTGTAGATTTTCTTCTACATGTGCAGGTGACTTCTGACCTACCAGTGGAGCAATAATGCCAGGAGTCGATCGAACGAATTGTAAGGCTCTGTGAGATGGACGTGACAACCCTCCAAATTCTGGTAATACCTTTGGTGCCAATAACTTTGCTTGCATTAATGGAACACTTGCAAAAACACCTATTCCAAGTTTAACTGAAGCTTGTAATATGCTGTAATGATTCTCGTCCAAAACTTGGTTCTTTAGCACTAAGGCCTGGTCAAGGTACATGTTGTATGGAAGTTGAATGAATCTAAATCCATTATCGACACCCCCAGCTTCTCTTGCTAACTTTATGACATCTGAAATCGAAATATATTGTGGATGGTCTTTTGGTACTCTGAAACAGTCCCACGTGGCCATACCGTAATATCTTATCTTTCCAGACTTTCTTTGGCTTTCGTAAAATTCGAATACATTACTCAATTTCTTCATAAATTCATCCTTTGAGATATCCTGAAGTTGTCCCTCAGCAGCGTTGTGCAGATACATCAAATCTATACATTGTATGTCGAGATTTTTGAGGCTTCGATGCAATTGATCCTGCAAGTATGGTATTGTCATACAATGATATCCTGAAGAAATTTCTCCTGACTTGATAATTCCAGGCGTTACCAAAGTATTATGTATATTCTCCCAGAAATCCTCCTTTACGTCACCATCATTTGTGACATAGCCATTTTTTGTGCTTATGAAAAGCTCCTCTCTCTTGGCTTTTCCTTCTTGTACTAATTCTGCTACTGCGCGCCCTACGGCTCTCTCTGCTTTCTGCGATCTGTAATTAATCGCAGTATCAATTACATTTACTCCTGCCAATATTGATTTTTTGATAGCCTCCCTAACTAACGCATCTGTAGCATCATCGGGGTTACCCAAATATGTCCCAATGCCGATCGAAGAGAGAGTCAATTCTGCAAATTGTTTAAAGTGATTCTTTGTGACCTTTGATTGCCTTTTTGCAAAATTTTCTGTGCCTTCGGGTGTTGACCAACCTGGAAGCATGAAACAGCTTCCCATGTGGTTGATTTAACTCTACTGAGCTACTTTATCAAAAAATCAACAATAAATGAAATTACTAGTAGAGCACCGGTAATCCTACTGTAAGATACAAAATCTCTCATTACCGGTGTTAGTTGTTCAATCTGATCAAACCTGGTTCTAAGAGATAGACCAGATTTTACCACGATAGGTGATGTCAATAGCGCAATCAAAGAAAGTAGTGGAAAAATATGAATCACTACGGAGATAATTATGACTCCGTAAGAAATTATAGGGAATATCCATACAGCGATTGCCGCTCTTGTCTTTCCTAATATTATGACAAGCGTTTTTCTACCATGCGCCCTGTCTGCGTCATAATCTGGAAAAGAACTTACAAAAAGCACTGTAGATGACAAGACTCCAGAAACTATGCCTGCAAGGATAGGTTCAGCCGTAATCTGAGCACTTTGAACAAAATAAGTTCCAAGTACTATCATTGTTCCTTTTATGGTAACAAACAGTTCTCCTAGTCCAGAATCAACTATTCTGGTAGAATAAAAGTAAATTGATACGATTGCAAATCCCAAAATTAGTGCAACCGTGATTCCTCTTTCATAAATGAAGAACGCCCCAATTAACGAGCCAATTATCAGCAGAGTTAGTCCTGCACGGTAAACCTCCTCAGGTTTCAGTAACCCGTCAGGCAATACTCCAGTACCTCCACTGAATTTGGTTCTTCTTGTTTGTGTGTCGATTTGCCTTTTGTAATCCCAGTAGTCGTTAAGCAAGTCAACACTTGCGTGTAAAGCAATGACGCCGGCAAATGTTAATGCAGCAAATTCTGCATTCATAGCTTTATTTTGCCACCAATTTATAGCAAGGCCCAAACAAACCGAGATCACCGAAGCAAGAAGAAATCTTATTCTTACAGCTCTCAACCAAGCGGCCAGCATTGTATCACATCATAGATTGGTATATTTCGGTATATGTTTTGATTATGTTTCTAATAATAGATTAACGTAGTTTTTCTAGATCAACGCTCTCAACTGGCTTGCGGCCGTTGAAACCTTCATCTTTACCATGCCAGAATTTTATCTCCGTTTCTCCCTCCTTCCAACAAAGCCAGATTTCTTCATTGAACCGAATCGATGGAAAATCCAATAGGCCTTGTTCGACACTTTTTATTACAACTCCCATGGTCTCAAGTTCCTCAATCGATTTGTAAAAATTTGTTATTGCCGAATTGAGTTCTTGCTTTTTGAGAACATATACTTTGAAGTTTGACATGTATCTTGGGTCAGTCTCCATTTCGGACTGAATTCTAGCCGCCTCATTCTTCACATTTGCAATATTCTTGAATTTCTTGATTACTGTTGGTAGCATTGCATTTGCTTCTTGCAGTGTAAAATGAGAGAACATTACTAGTCTAAGCTAGCAAGTTGGCCCAGTTAAAAGTATTAGGAAGATTTTTTGAAACTAAAGTGATGATATCACTTCTGCAATCATTCTTGAAGCCAGATGCGATGTTCTATCTTTTATGTCATAGTTTGGACAAACTTCCATTATATCTAATCCAAGAATTCCCTTTTTCACAAGTGATTTGAGAAGAATGATGGCCTCAATGTTTCTAAGCCCTAGTGGTACAGGAACTGAGACTCCCGGTGCATAAGCAGGATCGATAACATCCATATCAAAGGAGATGTATGTGTTTTTGCCAATTTTATTTAGAATGGTTTCTTCCGTCTCCATTATGCCATTTTTTGCAATATCAAATGGAGTAATCACAGATAAATCGTATTTCTTGATGTTGTTGATTTCTTCCTGTTCCGGAGTTCGCACACCGATTTGAATACTTGATTTGATATCGATAAAGGGTAGTACATCATGGAAAACTGAACCATAGTAGCCACGCATCGAACCAACAAAATCTGGGTGTGCATCAAAATAAACAAGCGATAGCGGACCGCGTTTTTTTGAGATGGACTTGATGATCTCTGCTGATATTGAATGATCCCCCCCTATCGATATGGGAATCTTTGACTTGGAAACTATCTTATCAATTACTTCTGTAACTTGGCTTCGTTCGATATTACCATAATCGTAAACCTTTCTATTTATTCCAGGAAATGGAAGGCCTAAGGAAATGTCACTGCCCCTCTTGTAGGTATCTCTAATTGACGAAATCTCTCTTATTTTATGCGGCGCCTCAGATGTCCCCTTGCGTAACGAATGAGACTTTGACTCGTCAGGAATTCCAATAATTACAATGTCTGCCTCATCGAAACTATCTGTGTTAGCCCAACAAATTTTCATCCTTATACTCAGATCCTGAAATTATAAAACATTAGTTATGTAATTCTATTCTAGTTCCTATACGAGACGTCTCCTGCTAAAACGCGCTGGATTTTACCTTTGCTTGACAAGATGAGGGCTCCATTCTCATCTATCGCTATCGCTTTTCCTTTAACTGGGCCACTTGGTGTTGACACGGTGACATTTTTTCCAATGGTAGAGGATCTTTTCGTCCACTCTTTTGTTATGCCTTTCAAATTGTTTGACATTACTTTGTAGTATGATTGTTCTAGTTCATAAAGAAACTCTTGTACTAATTCTACAGAATCTGCCTTTTCTTTGTTGCCTACGAGCGAGGTAATACCGTAGAATTTTTGTGAGTTTTTTAACAATCTTGACACTATTCTAGGTTCAATTCTAAAATTTATTCCGACACCAATTACCAGATAATCTATTTTGTTTGATTCTATTGATGCATCTATTAGTATTCCAGCTACCTTCTTGTCATTTAGGGTGACATCATTAGGCCACTTTAATCTTGGTTTTAATTTAAGGACATTTTCTACAGCCTTGGTAAGTGCAAGAGAAGTGAGCATGGGAAATAATGATACTTGCCAAACTTCAAAATTTGGTTTAAGAAGTATGGACAGCCATATGCCACCCTTTGGAGAGATCCACTTTCTGTTTAATCTCCCTCTTCCTTTACTCTGTCTTTTTGCTATTACAACGGAACCGTTTTCGTAAGGTTTTGAAGCTAATCTTAGAGCAAAATTCTGAGTTGAGTCAATGGTATCAAAGTAGTATATTTTTCTTCCAAAAATGTCCGTTTGCAGACCATCTGTGAGCTCCCATGGAAGAAGATAATCAGGTTTTGAAACCAGCTTGTAACCTAAATTCTGTCTAGACTGTATCTTGTAACCAAGGGACTGTAGCTTTTTAATATACTTCCAAACTGCGGCTCTGCTCAAATTAAGAGATTGACTTAGCTTCTGACCAGACAAGAATTTGGACTGATGCGATTTTAGCAGTCTGACTATCTTTTCTAAATGAGTTTCATCAAATGATGTGTACATACGTGGTATACTTGAATTAGTTATTATTAATTATAGGAATTGTCTTAAAATAAACACCTTTTCATTAATTGCTTGAACAAACTGCAAACGATTTCATTGACAAAGAGTAAAAATAGAATCCATAAAAAATAACGTGATACCACATTACCTCTCAGAAAGGATTTAATGAATACAAATCTTCTAGCAAATTCAAGCAGAATAATCACCTGAAATTTTTTTAGTATGTGCTTAAAGAGAACGAGGAATGGACATTATCAATGACATGCAAAATTCAAAGCACATTAACAAACAAAAAACATCTAGGTGCAGCTGTCTTGACCATCTTGATTATTGGTTATACAACTGTACCTGCATTTGCACAGCAAGCAAGCCAGAGCTTCAACGAACCTCTCACAATACATGCGTCGGTAACAGCTACAGACTGTTCTAACGCCCCCGGGCCATACATAACACTTAGTGGACCTATTGGTCTGGGTCAGATTGGAGCTCAATTTACCTTCGAGAATAATCTCAAAGGAACGCATACCTTTACGGATACATCAACAGTTACCGCAACGGTGATACCTGCGGGAACTAGCATCCAGATTCCAAAGCAACCAGTACTGGGAGGAGTTGGAGGAAACCCGTACATCTACTTACAATTTGTAGACAGCAATGGAAATCCTCTCACAAGTGAGATCTTTTTGGGCAGGTGTGTCCAAGGACTCTTTGATGTAGCTACAACAGTCTCCATACCTTCTACCTTGAATGTAGATGTATCAGCCCTTGACTGTTCAAACAAGGCCTCTACAATTAGCCTAAGTGGCTCGCTTGTTCTCAGTGGACTTCATGCCAAGATAATATTTCGAAACAACGTGAAAGGAACACATGAAAATGACCAATCAGTTACGGCAAATATAATACCATCAGGAACATCGATAACGTTTCCAAAACAGCCCTCACTTGGTGGGGTTGGTGGCAATCCGTGGATATTCTTGCAATTCCTTGATGAAAATGGCGCTCCAATAGGAAATTCCATATCACTTGGTCGCTGCGTGCAGAACCTTTAGGCCATAAAAATTTCCTTTTTTATTTTTTTTATTGACAAAGAGAAAAAACGCAAAGATCCCATTACGAACAAAAAGTGAAGCTAACTTCGAATATGGAACGTTATGATTCGGTGAGAATCTTTCTGATATTTTCCTCAAGAAAGTCATTTTGGCCAAAGGAAACATCTCGTAGTGCCCCCTTTTTGTCAATCACAATGGAAGAAGGTGTTCCACGCAGAGCATACTCTTCAAATGTTAGAGGAGAGAATTCTTTGTTCTTTAGGTATTGTT
>VBPL01000023.1 GCA_005877205.1 Nitrososphaerota archaeon | reverse complement strand
CAGGTATAAGTTCGATTCAAGTGGCTGCATCAAAAGCTAGAATCCCTTTGGACAAAAGCAAGGTGATAACAATGCATGTATCCACAAGCATAGAAGAAAAAAAGCTAGAACTTCAAAAGGCGCTAATAGACGGATATAGTGTTATTTTGGTCCCAAGGCCGTGGCCTAAAGATCCAACAAAACATTTCATGCAATCTGAAATAGCCATTTATTTAAAAAATCATGGATTTGACACTGGAAAAATGAAAGTGCATGTTTTTGAATTTCTTACAACTGACAAGGAAATTGATTTTATTGGTACTGTAAAAGATCTAGAAGGAAAACAATTCTCCGATCTTTCTGTTATGGTATTTGACCAATCAAAATTAGAGTCTTATATCAACTTTTAATGAAGAATTGGATTGTGTGATGGAGCAGCAATTATTTTTGAAGATGAGGGTGGTAATGAGACAATTATACCATTCATCCAGTCGTATGTTGGATCAAAGAACCTGATTATTCCGGTGCCGTTTATAGTAACTTGGAATGATTTGCCTGAGTCAATTACACCGCTGTCTATCTTTCCGTCCGGGACAAATGGATTGTCTGGTTTCTGGGTGCTGATTCCACTAAGTATCCTGTGAGCTACCGAGTCGTTGTTGATCCAGATAATTGTAGTACCAGGCACTATTTGTATGTCTGATGGTGAATAGTACCCGTTTTGGTAGAATTGATTTTGTTGAGATGCCGAGCCCTGAGAAACAGATGAGCCTGGTAAAATGCTCACTTGAATTGGTTTTGACTGTGTGGTTTGCGAAATTGATGTAACGACACCATTTATCCAAGTGTAGGTAGGATCAAAAAATAACGTCGTACCTATACCGTTTATTGTAACCTGATAGGTTTGACCAGGAGCTATGGTGCCACTGTCATATAGTCGGTCTGGAGTAAACTGCAGCGCGTTTGTATTAGTGGTTGATGCGCCACTAGATCCTTGGGTCACGGTCTGACTGAAGCCACTCATTATTCGATGTGGTACCGAGCAATTATTTTTGAAGATGAGGGTGGTAATGAGACAATTATACCATTCATCCAGTCGTATGTTGGATCAAAGAACCTGATTATTCCGGTGCCGTTTATAGTAACTTGGAATGATTTGCCTGAGTCAATTACACCGCTGTCTATCTTTCCGTCCGGGACAAATGGATTGTCTGGTTTCTGGGTGCTGATTCCACTAAGTATCCTGTGAGCTACCGAGTCGTTGTTGATCCAGATAATTGTAGTACCAGGCACTATTTGTATGTCTGATGGTGAATAGTACCCGTTTTGGTAGAATTGATTTTGTTGAGATGCCGAGCCCTGAGAAACAGATGAGCCTGGTAAAATGCTCACTTGAATTGGTTTTGACTGTGTGGTTTGCGAAATTGATGTAACGACACCATTTATCCAAGTGTAGGTAGGATCAAAAAATAACGTCGTACCTATACCGTTTATTGTAACCTGATAGGTTTGACCAGGAGCTATGGTGCCACTGTCATATAGTCGGTCTGGAGTAAACTGCAGCGCGTTTGTATTAGTGGTTGATGCGCCACTAGATCCTTGGGTCACGGTCTGACTGAAGCCACTCATTATTCGATGTGGTACCGAGTCATTATTTTTGAAAATCACCGTAGAACCTGGAGTTACCTGAACTGAAGAAGGGTACAACGGCTGGCCCGTTTTTGTGATAGATGCGCCTGATACTATAGTCATTTGGACAGTCTTTGTTTGAGTCTGGCTAGGTTGTGTGGAAGGCATTGATTGACCTCCTGATGACGTTGCCGATGATGGTTGTGTTGCAAAAACCCCTATTTCGGTTACCTTTCCACTGAAAATCACCTTGAGGGTCTCTGCTCCTGTTATTTTGCCTGTGATACTGTATACAGAGCCCTCTTGATTGCTGTCAATAATTCTTCCAAACAAGTCGACGTTTACGGTATTACCGTTAAGATCCTGAGCATCACCTTTTATCACCAAATATTTACCATATCGAAGGATCGTGGTTTGCCATGTTCCAGAATTTAGATAATCAGTACCTGTTATAGTAATAATTCCGTTGTCTAGTGTTGCAAATAAGCTACTGCCAGACCAGGTATCTGTGCCAAGCTGTAAAGCCAGGGTCGAGTCATAGATGGCTTGCTTTCCTGTCAAATACCCAGATGCTTGAACCAAGTATCTCTTGTCAGATGAAAAATCAGAATATGCGTTAGGTAAAGAAAGGACCGATACAAGTCCTGCAATTATCATTAGAGATAAGAATACAGGTTTCACTGCTGTAGCTAAACCCAAAAGTCGTATTTAATTACTAGGTATAATTTGTTAACACAATTAGGCAATTCCTGGTTGATTGTCTTTTCGCGCCAGTCCGTTCATGTAATTGATTTGTTGTTCCATGAACTTTTTCCTGTTTTCTTCCTCTTCAAGTTCTTTCATGTCTAAAGGTTTGAGTTTTAGAATTCGCAACAACATGACAAGGATCATCTCAGCTGTTTTAGGCTGGATAACATTTGGATTATCAATCTCACCTAAAATACAAACACTGCCAAGGTCTTTTTCTTTTGCAATTCCTAGAATTAATCCGTTAAAACCAGTTATCTGGCCCTTGCCGTTGAGAAGTTCGAGTTTTTCTTTTTTCAACACATCAAGAAGTTTTGGGTTTGTTGCCGCGCCAAATAACTTGGGATCTGTTAGGTTGGGTTGTTTTAGTGCTGCTCCAATAGAATAAAGAGTAATCACTTTGAGTTTTTTTGCCATATCAACTACCTGATAACACAACTCGTAGAGCCTGCGAGGATCTGATGGGTTGAATTCTCCAGAAAAGAATACTAGGTTTTCTTTTTCAGAGAAATGAAATTTGTAGCTTGACTGGTCATACCTTATGATTCCATTTTCGTAAGATGCTGCCGGTGGCCAGAAGGCATAGATCTCGGCAAATAGCTTGGCTTTGAGTTTTTTTATGAGAAAATCCATACCAATGCCTGCAACGTTTCCCATGTCAGGAAGGGCCGCAATCATGATTGGGTTCTTTAATTTTGGAAGTTTGTGAACCTTAAGACCTAGCATTGATTTGTCTATCTTGCGTTTAGATAAAAATGAATCTAGGGTTTTGGTGTTGTAATGGTTGATCCAAATTGTTGGATCATGAAATATTCAATAAAACCTGCTGCCAACAATAGCGCAACAACAATTCCTATCTCAATTGCTGTTTGACGAAGTTCGTTTCTAAGAGGGTGCTTCTTAATTATACTGTTAATGAGCAAAAAGCTTCTTGACATCCCAATTGAATATGCTACAAGTTCCATCACGCCAAAGGGGGAGAGATAAAGTATGGCAAGGGGTGGAAGTTGCGCAAGCATAGGTGTGGTAGAGACCAGAGCGTGAAAGGCAACACCGGTAGACCATGCTGCAAAAGCCCCCCAAGCAACTCCGAATCCTGGAATGAACATTGGAAGCGCTACTGATGTGTTATGGGCAAAGATTCCCATTGCGTTTATGCCTTCTACTGCCTGCTGAAATTCCTTGAGAAATTCTTTTGATTCGTCCACGGATATCTTGCTTTCAGTGCCAATAGAATAAGCGGCGGAGAAAATTCCAATAAAGATCAGAAATATTATCGTTCTTCTTTTTTTAAACAACAATCCTGTTGTAAGAGAATACTATTTGAGGGTTGACAGTCAGAACAGATTTAATTAAAAGTTGTATTATGAGACCTTGTTGAAAGAAGAGGTCTCTTCTGCTATTACTTACGCGTTAAGTAGAGGATTTCAGATTCACCCTGACGCGTTTAAGATACTTGAGAAGATAGATGTAAAAGAGCTTCAAGGTATAATCAAGCAAGTAGTACGTGAAAAGGCAAAACAAAACATGTTTTTGATCAATCAAAGTGATCTAAAGATGTTTGTAGAATTAGGACTTGATGAAATTATAGAAGAAAGACATGTTATATTATTTGATCCGACAAAAAAGGTGACCTCTGCAGAGGGAATTGATGGTTTTACTAGATTGTTCTCTGACAGATATTCAAAACTGCTCAAAATCATGATGGTAAGATCCCAATCAAAGAAACTTACACCAATAGCAAATGTAACGGATGGGAAATTAGGCGATGAGACCTTCATCTCAGGCTTGCTTATGGATAGAAAGATTGACCGTGATGTGACAAAACTTGTCATCGATGATCCTACAGGGTCTATTGAAGTACTTGTCTTCAACAAAGAATTGCAGGAGGTGGCAAACTCACTGCTCATGGACCAGTTTCTAATGGCATACATTGTAAGTGGAAAGAATGGTGGTTTTGTTACAAAAGAGTTGCTTGTGCCAGACATCCCAGAGCATATAGCAAACCGATCAAAGACTGAGACCTATGCTGTATTGATATCAGACTTGCATGTGGGTAGTAAGTACTTTATGGAAAAGGAGTTTAGTGAGTTTGTTTCGTGGCTTTCAAGTCCTGATCCCATTGCACAAAAAGTGCGTTTTCTCTTGATTTGTGGGGATATAGTAGATGGTGTAGGTATCTTTCCTAATCAAGACAAGGAGCTCCTCCTCATGGATATTGATGAACAGATGGCAAGGGCGGCGCATCTTTTGGATAAAATTCCAAAACACATCAAAGTCTTTATCATTCCGGGAAACCATGATCCGGGAAGAAGGGCTCTGCCCCAACCGGCTATCCCAGAAAAGCACAACATGAATCTCTGGAATAGAGAGAATTTTTTCATGTTAGGCAATCCCTCAGTAATAGAGCTTAATGGCGTGAAGATATTGATGTTTCACGGGCAGAGCCTTGATGATGTTGTTGGTACCACTCCTGGTCTAAGCTATGCACAACCAGCAAGAGCAATGCGGGCTTTACTGAGAACAAGACATCTAAGCCCAATCTATGGAAAGCGAACTCCTATTGCTCCAGAGTTGGAAGACTTTATGGTGATAAATGATGTTCCTGATATCTATCACTCAGGCCACATCCATGTTGTGGATCTTGATATGTACAAGGGAACTTTAATTGTCAATTCAGGCGCCTGGCAGACTCAGACGCCATACCAGGCAAGTGTTGGTATAAATCCCACCCCGGGGATTGCAGTAATTGTGAATTTATCCACAATGAAGGTCTTTACAAGAGACTTTACGGAAAATTCCGACTAAAACTATAACAGATCTTCTAGTGCCAAGTCGTCTTTGAACGCCTTTTTTATGGTGTCGGCGTTTAGTGTTAGACTAAATTTTTTGGTTCTTCCATGCATTCCTTGATGAATTATCTTGCCGGAGATAAGGCCTGTCATCTCAATTTCGCTAAGCATTTGAGTGACTCTTCTCTGGGTCAGTTCTTTTTGCCGTGTAGTTTTACACAGGTTCTTGTATGATTGATAAATCCCACCTGTGGAGCTCCCATTAGCCTTCATTACAGCCAAAATTAGCAGTTTTTCATGTAGTGGGTATGAATTTAGTGCGGTTGTCTCCTTGTCTTCTTCCATCTTCAACGCGGCCTTGCGTATGTGTTCTTCTTTTACAGCATCAGATTGTTCGCGTTCTGCTATCTCCCCTGCTATTCTGAGCAAGTCTATTGCTCTTCTAGCATCACCATGTTCTTGACCGGACATTGCAGCACAGAGGTTTATGGCTGCTTGTTCAATGGTTTTGGGGATAAATGCAACTTTGATTCTTTCCTCTAGAATTTCTTTGATTTGTCCGACGGTGTAGTTTGTAAATACAGTTTCTTCTTCACTTAGGCTGCTTAAGACTCTAGGATCTAGTCTTTCTTTGAATGTAAGGTCGTTTGAGATACCCACTAGTGTAAGCGAGCCTTTCTTTAATCTCTCGTTTGCTCTTGTAAGTGAATAAAAGACATCTTTGCCTGTCTTTGAAACCAACTCTGCAAGATAATCAATCTCGTCTACAACAAAGACGGTGTTAAGTGAGTTTTTTTCTATAATAGAAATAATTCGATTAAACACTTCACTTATCGACAAGCCTGTACTTGGTAATTCTTTTTGGGACGTCAGTCCTAACTGGCGACCAAACTTTACTAGTAAACCGTAGAGTGTTGTTTCTTCTTTGGAATTTGCATAGACCAGTTCTATTGGAAATGATTTTTCTTTTGCCCTTTCTTGTATTTTGTTTAACACTTTTTTTACAACTAAAGTCTTTCCGGTGCCTGGTTTACCATAAACAAGTAAGTTAGATGGACGGGATTTTTTTAATAATGGAATTAGTGATTGTGTGACCTTTTTTTGTTCTTCGTCCCGATGTAAAATAACATCTGGTATGAAAGCAAAATGCAACACTTCTCTACTTTTGAATAATGATTTACCACTTACTGCATCATTAAGTAATCTATCTATTGGATCGGTGTGATTTACTGTTTTGTCCGTCTTTTGTGTTGATGATATATTTGTGTATGCTAAAGCCAATGTGATCGATCCGATCTTATTTTAGCATTTGAACGGATCCTAGAATAATTATTAACAAATCAGTGCGATCATATACACAAGTCTTTGAAAAACCCACACACCAATGTTTCTTCTCTATCTGCATAAGGACTTTACAATTAGATTAGAATAACAAATTCAAATTTAGTATTTCATTATTTTATTTTCATAAAAAAAATTTTTTTAATAAAGCTAGAGTGGAAGTAATGGTGTGTCGGTCTACCTAAAACTAGGTTAACAAACAATGAACTTAGTGTTAAGTTGTATTCTAATGGAGCCAAAAACAACCCCTTTGTTTCCAGTCCAGGCGTGAATATAGGTCTTAACATTGTTAACATGCCAAGGACACCCCTATATTTCTAGTCCAGGCATGGATTTGCACTCCATCTACATATGGAAATAGAGTATAGGTGTTAATCTTAAAAAATGGACTATTCATGGGCTACGCAGTGAACGTTAACAAACCGACTTGTTAACAAATCTTCTTTGATCTGTTCAAGTGTTAAGGTGTGAACCGGATCGATCACATTGGCAAGAAAACGTATTAGGATAGATTTGGAGGACTCTGAAGGCGCCAAGTACAACTTTAGCCTAGAAGGCAACGTAACTAGGGATAAGATGCTTAAGATATTTGAGTTAATGGACCTGATGAATATAGAATCCGAAGAGCCAACCCAACTTGACTCAATAGGGTCTAAAATATGGAATATTATAGACAAGTATCACCCCATAGGGAAATTCACCTCATCGATAATACTTGAGAAGTTCGAGGACGAATATGAGGAGCCAGTCAAACTCAGTGTAATCTCAACCTACCTTTCTCGATTTGCCTCAAAAGGCAGGGTAGTAAGAGAGAAACAAGGAAAGGAATGGGCCTACCAAATTATAAAAATAGCCCAAAGAGAGCGCAATGCCACCTAGGAGATCGCAACTTTCTTTACTACCAAACAATCCCCATCAATTAGGACTTTAACATAATCCCCTTTCTGGAGCTCCAAGAATTTTCTAAAGTCTTTTGGGATGGAAATTGTTCCTGCCGATGTTATCTTAATCAATTGCTCACTTGACATAAAAATAATTATAAATTCATTAATTTAAGAATCTATGATAAAAAAAAATTAATAATTTATGTTAATTTTTACCAACTTCAACGATGTAACTACTGAAAACCCAATCTTTAGTTCTTGAAAAAATTGCAGATATTATTGAGCCGGTATGGTCTTGATCACACCCACCTTTGCAAGACCTTTATCGGTGATTTTGTAGGTAAATGGCTTTGTCTGCATATTCCTTTCCACCAAACCTTCTTCAAACAGCTTTTTCATCATGCGTGATGTGTGTTCCCTAGTTCTTCCTATTGTGATTTGTATGTCACGTGATGTCATGGGCTTTTCTGTGATTAATCGCAGAACATAATCCGTAGCACTTCCAAAATTCATATTCTGCATTCTTTCCTTTTTCTCTTCTTTGGGATCAAATGACACCTCTTGCTGTACTTTATATTCCCTATGTCTAAGTACTGGTATATGAGGAGGCTCTTCACTCTCTTTGATCAATTCTAATGAATCTAAACGAATTTTCATATCTATTAGAAGATTTTCATAATACTGTAGGCGACCCGTTAGAATTTTTGTATTGTTAGCTTCTGAACCTAGACGAGGTTTGATAGCATTGTAGAGTACTACGACAACAAGTCCAGCCACGAACGAAGCCAACACTCCTAAAATTACTCCTACATCTGGGATCTCTACTAACATCACCAGACATCACATAGTAACGTGATTTATCATATTTGAATAAAATTATTTTACATGTTACACATTAGTGACAGACATATTTTATCACGCATTATTCATACCAAGAACACTTTCGCCAAAGCAAAATCATAGCTTGCATATGCGATTTAGTAGCTCTTGTATCACAGACATGACTTCTTCCTCACGCTCTGGAAAAACATCACTATTTTTTATCACAGAAACCTGTTCAGAGAGACGATTTATCACATCCACATCCTCTGCACGAAGGATACCTAATCCCCTAAACAGCATCCACGAATAGCATAGTGCCAACAACTTTGCCCTACACTGGGATACCTGCCTGTAAAAGGCACCTTTACTAATAGCAAGCTCTGGGCTCGCAAGATTCCTGCGTTTTAAAATAATTTCAATCTGTCTGTCTGTAAATAATGATTTTTTTACAATTTGTCTTGTAATATTATTAAAGTTATCATCAAAAGGTTTGCCCATAGCTATACAAATCTGTATAACTTGATTCAATTAAACTTTTAATCAATACCTATCAACCAAGGGAATATGAAAAATGTTGAAAGTTATCTAAAGGCCCATAGAAAAAAGAAAGGGGCTCTTCTCTTTGTTCTAATTGATTCTGAAAACGCTGGAAGCCAATCTGCGTCCAGGCTTGCAAAACAAGTTGAGAAGGCTGGGGCTTCGGCAATTCTGGTAGGGGGTTCGTCGGCAACTGATCAGTTTGTAATGAGCTATACAGTGAGAAGCATAAAAAAATCTGTCAAGATTCCAATAATTCTATTTCCAGGAAATGTGACTGGCATTGTTCCTGGTGCAGATGCAATACTTTTCAGCTCTCTTTTGAACTCTGACAACCCATACTTTATCTCTCAAGCTCAGGCCCTAGGTGCCCCAAGTGTACTAAAATTCCACCTCGAGCCGCTTCCTACAGCTTATATCATTATAGGTGAGGGAACAACAGTTTGGCATGTGGGTTCAGCAAGAACCATTCCATTTGATAAACCAAACTTGGCTTCAATGTATGCATTATCAGCACAATTTATGGGGATGAGATTTGTCTACCTTGAAGCAGGTTCAGGTGCCAAATCAAATGTGAGACCTGAGATGGTTGCAGCTGTAAGAAAAGTCTTCAAGGGATTTCTCATAGTTGGTGGAGGGATCCGCAATCCACATACTGCAGGTGAGATTGTAAAAGCTGGGGCAGACGCAATAGTCATTGGAACCTACATTGAGAAGGGCGGTAGTTTCAACACAATAGGCGATATAGTAAAAACCATCCAATCCGTAAGGAAATAGCATGTCTGAGAACCTAGCGTTGAGACTCAGCGAAGTCCCCATGCCCCAATCGTACTTTGATTACTATACCAAGGTATCAAATGAGGTCTTTGCAATTTTTGTAAAGGCTGCAGCGGCAAAGGCAACGTTGGCAGACTCATCTGGCATGGTAGAGCCCAAAATAGCGTTTGATCTTGCCGACCGTGTATCAAAAATGCACGATATCGATGTTACCGAGAATCTTCGAGGATTAATCCAAAACACCACAAAAGAACTTGCAGCACTCAAGCTGGCAGAAGAAATTGCACAAGGCAAGTATTTGGGACCTGAAACAAGCCTTGCGGAAAAACTCGACCTTGCCGTTCGCGTAGGACTGGCCATCGTAACAGAAGGCGTTACCATTGCACCTTTGCAGGGTATAAGCGAGGTCAAGATAAAGAAGAACGTCGATGGCTCTGAGTATCTCTCTGTATCATTTGCAGGACCCATTCGCTCTGCCGGAGGCACAGAAGCGGCTTCTACAATGCTTATTGCAGACCACTTAAGAAAGATAGCCGGTCTTGCCAAGTATCAGGCAAACTCTTTTGATGATGAGACAGGACGCTTTGTTGAAGAACTACATCTCTATGAAAGAGAGGTAGGAAACTTTCAGTTTCACGTTCCAGACGAGGATGTCATCACAGTCATCTCTAATCTTCCAGTAGAGCTTGATGGGATAGATACCGACCTAGTTGAGATTGTAAGCCACAGAAACATGAATCGAATAAGCACAAACAGAGTTCGCGGTGGCGCCCTCCGTGTACTCAATGATGGATTAATAGGAAGATCACGCAAGCTGCTAAAACTCATTGAATTGTTTGAGCTAGACGGATGGGAATGGCTAAAGGACCTGAAGGGTGCAATTCAGACAGGCGATGAGGACGCAGCAGCTCATAGAATGAGAGAAGTCATCACAGGAAGATCCGTTCTATCAATGCCAAAAAAACTTGGCGGGTTTAGACTAAGATATGGGCGGGCATGTAATACGGGCTTTGCGTCTATTGGTATCCACCCTGTTGTTGCTGAGATATTAGATCATGTGATAACTGTAGGGACTCAGATAAAACTTGACATTCCAGGAAAGGCCTCGACTGTTGCTTTTGTTGATTCACTTGATACTCCAATTGTGAGATTGACAAACGGAAACGTAGTCAAGATAAAGAACACATCACATGGAATTCATCTAAAACCACAAATAGAAAAAATTCTACATCTTGGTGATATTTTAATCAGCTATGGCGACTTTCTTGAAAATAACGCCGAGCTGGTACCTAGTGGGTATGTTGAAGAGTTTTGGGCTCAAGAACTAAAAGAGAAAGTTACAAAATATGAGCCAAATGACACAGAGCTTCTACGCTATATCAACCAAGTTCCAAGTATTGAAGACGCATTTAGAATTTCCTTAAACTTTGGCATCGGTCTTCACCCTCACTATCTTTACTATTGGGATCAAATTACGACTGAAGAACTTGAAAAGATTCTAAATCCAAGTAAGATAGAACCAGATCTACTAGTCTATCCAAAGGATACCAAGGAAATATTAGAAAAACTAGGAGTACCTCATGAGGTAGCTGGAGACACACTTTTGCTAAAAGACACCGAAGCCAAAGTCTTCTTCTACCTGCTCTTTAGAAAACCAATTCAAGTGGACAAGAATCTTACCATACCTGAAATTATCTCACAATCATCTGGTATCAAGATTAGAAACAAGTTTTCAACTGCTATAGGAGTAAGGGTAGGAAGGCCTGAGAAATCTTCTTTGAGAAAGATGAAGCCACCAGTTCACACTCTATTTCCCGTTGGAAGGAAAGGAGGCGCATCTCGTGACCTGTTAAAGGCAGCAAAACAACCTAACTTTTACTGTAACATCTCCAACCGATTTTGCAAGAACTGTAACCTCCCATCAATTAGTATAGCTTGTCCACGATGCAAGAACAGGACCACAACAATTTTCATTTGTTCAAGATGTCGCGATGAACTAGAAACTAACTATTGCTCCAAGTGCAAGACACGTACCTCGGCGCACTCTTATCGCGCGTTTCCTCTCAAGGAAGTTCTTTATGCTGCTCAGGAAAGGACTGGAATCCGAGCTCAAGAACCATTCAAGGGGGTAAAGGAGCTCATAAACCAAGACAGGGTTGCAGAACCGCTAGAGAAGGGTCTTATCAGGCAAAGCGTAGGACTCAATGTCTTCAAGGATGGAACTATCAGGTTTGATACAACAAATGCGCCACTCACACACTTTAAACCATCATGGATAGGAACACCTCCGGAAAAACTAGTAGAACTTGGTTATACGCTTGATATCAATGGAAACCCACTTGTAACTTCTGATCAGCTTCTTGAGCTAAAGATCCAAGACGTCATAATTCCAAAGGGATGTGGGGAAAGTCTTGTCTTTGTTTGCCAATACATAGACAAAGAGCTGGTAAAGCTATTTGGCCATGCCACGTTTTACAATGTTAAAAATACGATTGACCTGATTGGACACCTAATTATCGGCCTTGCACCTCACACATCGGTTGGCATTGTAGGAAGAATAATCGGCTATACCAACACGCAGGTCTGCCTTGGTACTCCAGTCTGGCATTCTGCAAAAAGACGTGACGCTGACGGCGACGCTGATTCTATAATGCTATTGATGGATAGCTTGCTTAACTTCTCAAGACTCTTTCTATCCGATAGGATTGGGGGGTTGATGGATGCGCCACTACTTGTTCAACCAATTGTAATCCCCCAAGAGGTCCAAAGACAAGCGCATAACTTTGAGGTGGTTAGCTCATACCCTCTTTCATTTTTTGAGGCAACTTTGCAAAAAGAAAAGGCAAGTGAGATCAAAGACGTAGAGATTTTAAAATCAAGACTTGAGACAGAAAAACAATTCCACGGATGTGATTTCACACATATGACATCTACGCTAACTGCATCAAAATCAAGAAGCTCTTATTCCACACTTGGCTCTTTACTAGAAAAGCTAGACATGCAAATCAGAACAGCTGATATCATAAACGCGGTAGATCCAAGCGAAGTAGTATCTATGGTTATGACAACGCACCTTCTGCCTGACATCATGGGAAATCTACGAGCGTACTCTGGCCAATCGTTTCGCTGCACAGCTTGTGGTGCAAGCTACAGAAGGATTCCTCTTGCCGGAAAATGTCTAGAATGCAATAACAAACTTATTCAAACGATGACAAGACCATCGGTACAAAAATATCTAAAGCTTGCTAGACGGATGCTTGACAAATACAGAATCGAACCATATTTGCGAGGAAGAGTTCTATCCCTGCTAGACGAGCTTGAGCTAGTATTTGGTAAAGAAGACGGTAACCAGGCTCTACTTACAGACTATGCTTAACGAAGCTTGACATAATCGTATCCGCCCATCTTGCTTTCAAAACAAAAGCGAACTTTCTGGTAGCCTTTTCTAAATCTCTTGACCTCAGACGCCACCTTCTTCTTATCTTTCTTGTCTATGACTACCCTCTTGATGAATTCTGCAACCTGTCTCATCTGAGGCTCTTTCATGCCAAGACGTGTGAGTTCGGCAACGCCAAGTCTCATACCACCTGGATGAAAATAATTACGTCCCGCCTTGATATCTCCTGGGATAAGCTGTCTGTTTACAATTATGTTTGCCTTTTCTAAATCGGCCTCGATTGAACCACCATCAGCAAATGAAAGAACGTTGACTACAATCTGATGTGATTTTGTAAATCCATTTCTTTCACCTAGTACTTTGAAACCAAATGAGTTTAGAGCTTCAGCAAGTGCCTTGGCATTTTTCACAACTTGAACAGCATATTTTTTTCCAAACTCTAACATCTCTGCAAACGCAATTGCTTTTCCTGCCATATGATGCAAATGGTGATTACTTGTCATCCCTGGGAAAGTTGCCTTTTTGATATCCTCTCCATACTTTTCAAATGAACAAATCATGCCGCCTTGGGGTCCAAACAAGGTTTTATGAGTACTCATAGTCATTGCATCGGCGCCTTCTCTTAGTGGATCTTGGAATTGTCCACCAGCGATAAGACCGGCTACATGCGCCCCATCATAGTTGACAAACATTTTGTAGCTTTTCAGGAAATCTGCAAGCTCCTTTACTGGATGTGGAAACAAAAAGACTGAACCGCCAAACATTGCCATCTTGGGCGTCCTGCCAGCTCTTTCAAGTTCCTGTACTTTTTGCTTTGTCTTGTCTACATCAATTGACATCTCTTCGGCATCAAAGGGATAGAATTCTATGTCTAACCCGTGAACAAGGCCCGCGGTACCTGCATGTTCTTTCTTACCATGAGATATGTGCCCACCTGATGGAATAGACGGAGCCAGCATAACATCTCCTGGATCCGTAAATGCAGAATAAATTGCCAAGTTAGCTACAACTCCTGAGATTGGTCTTACATCAACAAACTCTGCTTTGAATAGGTTTTTTGCAAGCTCCATGCACTTGAACTCAACTTTGTCTATGTAGATACATCCTGCATAAACTCGCTCTCCAGGCCACCCCTCTGCATATCTATTTGCAAAGTCGGAAATTATTGCTTCACGAACTGCTGGACTTGGAATATTCTCGCTTGCGATAAGCGGAATTGAATTTGCAAACCATTCGTTATGGGTCTTAAGCATCGATAATACTTCGCTGTAAGCTGCTCTTGGTGAAGAACGTGACATGCCTTGTTCGGCCAGTTTTCCTAATTTAAAAACATCGTTCAGAGATGTGGGGAATTATCTTTTCTGGATGTTAAAGGCTTTCGTCTAGATAAAGACATAATAAGGGAAAATCGATCTCAAGTCAAATATGTCGATTCAAGCTTCATCCGGAGGAATTCCAGTTGTTATACTAAAAGATGGTGCCCAACAGACCAAAGGTCGTGACGCACAGAAAAATAATATCTCCGCGGCAAAACTCATTGCCGAAATAATTCACACAAGCCTAGGTCCAAGGGGCATGGACAAGATGCTTGTAGATTCTTTAGGCGACGTTACAATTACTAACGATGGCGCTACTATTCTAAAAGAGATTGACGTTCAGCACCCTGCCGCAAAAATGTTAGTTGAGATCTCAAAGGCAACTGACAACGAAGTAGGAGATGGAACAACATCTGCAGTGGTTCTTGCAGGCGCACTTTTGGAGAACGCGGAATCATTGATCATGCAAGATGTTCATCCCACAATCATAGTTGATGGTTATAGAAAAGCTGCACACAAGACAATAGAACTCTTGGCCAAGATTGCAGACAAGGTCTCACCAACTGACAAAGAAGTTCTAGAAAGAATAGCAAGAACCTCAATGCAGACAAAGCTTGTCAGAAGGGACTCATCTAATCTATCTGACATGATAGTAAAGGCAGTAGTTGCAGTAGCCGAGAAGAACGAAGATGGCTATAAAGTCGATATTGATGATATCAAGGTAGAAAAGAAGGCGGGAGGCTCTATCAAGGACTCGGTTCTTACCAAAGGAATAATACTTGACAAAGAGGTCGTTCACAGCGGAATGCCAAAGAAGATAGAGAAAGCCAAGATTGCTCTAATCAATACCGCGCTTGAGATCGACAAGACAGAGTTTGATGCTAAGATAAACATATCAAATCCACAACAAATGAAATCATTTTTGGATGAAGAAAATAAAATGATCAAAAATATGGTAGACAAAGTAGTCGCATCAGGCGCAAACGTTCTGTTCTGCCAAAAAGGAATTGATGACATAGCACAACACTATCTTGCAAAAGCTGGAATTCTGACCGTAAGAAGAATAAAGGAAAGTGATCTGGCAAAGCTTGCAAAAGCAACTGGGGCACGACTCGTATCTAATCTCGATGATTTGTTCGAAAAAGACCTTGGTTTCGCTGAACTAGTAGAGGAGAGAAAAATAGAGACCGACAGATGGGTCTTTGTAGAAGGATGCAAGCACCCTAAATCGGTGACCATTCTTGTTAGAGGGGGCTCGCAAAGAGTAGTTGACGAGGTCGAGAGATCAGTTCACGATGCATTAATGGTAGTAAAAGATGTCATGGAGAACCCATTGATTGTGGCAGGCGGTGGTGCACCTGAGACTTATGCAGCAACAAAACTTCGTGAGTGGGCCAAATCACTTGAGGGACGGGAGCAACTAGCAGTTGAGAAATTTGCAGACGCTTTAGAAGTAATTCCAATTACGCTTGCTGAAAATGCTGGCATGGATCCAATCGATACTCTGACGTCTCTTCGCTCAAAGCAACTTAAAGGAAACAAATGGACTGGTATTGATGCTATGAAAGGTCAAGTTGTAAGCATGCATGCCTCTGACATCTTCGAGCCGCTATCTGTAAAGAATCAGATAATCTCATCTGCAACTGAAGCAGCATGTATGATTCTAAGAATTGATGATGTGATTGCAATTGCTAAAAGCTCAGGACCCCCTCCTGGTGGTGAAGGCGGAATGGGAGGTATGGGTGGAATGGGCGGTATGGGAGGCATGGGCGGAATGGGTGGAATGCCACCCATGGATATGGAATAAGTCTTCTTTTTATCTCAAAAGTTTATTTGACTATTCTAGATAGGCAATCTATGCAGCTTGGCGGCAGCAAAATTCTAACAGGTGCAAAATACATCTACCTGATAGTTTTCTTTGCGTTGCTGTCAGGCGTGTTCTACCCTGTTATTACTCACAGTAATTGGGATAATGTGATACTTGGGACCGTGATTCTCTTTGTAGGTCTGGCTGGAGCTGTTTCTTTGTACAAAGCTGGAACAGCTGAGAGACACAAAAAACCCTATCTAATAATAGGTTTGGCCATCACAGCTATCGCATTATTCTTGATATATGCTGCAATAGGGAAAGTCTAGATATCAAAGTAGAGATAAAATTCGTGAGGATGGGGTCTTAATGAGATCTCATGATCATCTGCTCTTTCTATTTCTATGATGGTATCTATTGTTTCATTTGAAAATATTGGTGCAAGGAATTTTCTGTCACTTTCAAGTTCATCTAATGCCTCGCCCAAAGAAGCAGGAAGATCCTTGATTCCCTTAGCGTCACGCTGGGCCTTGGTCATCTTGTAAATATCTTCGTGGACTGGATCACCTGGGCTGATCTTCTTTTTGACGCCATCCAATCCAGCAGCAAGAACCGCGGCAAATACAAGATATGGATTAGACGAGGGATCTGGTGCCCTGAATTCAAGTCTCTTTATCTTTGCATATTTTTCCCCCTTGAAATGAGCAGGGACTCTAATTATTGCAGATCTGTTACTTGCACTCCATGCAATATATACTGGCGCTTCGTATCCTGGAACAAGCCTGTGATAAGAATTTGTTGTAGGTGCAACAATCGCAGACAACGATCTTGCATGATTCATGATTCCGCCGCAAAAGTATCTTGCAGTCTGACTTATCTCTTCTTTATCGTCTTTATCAAAGAATATGTTCTTGTCACCCTTCCACAAGCTTACGTTTGTATGCATCCCTGAACCCGCATCCATTGAAATTGGTTTTGGCATCATTGTAGCAACCTTGTCATATTTTTTGGCTATGTTTCTTACAACATATTTGTAGGTCTGGGCACCATCTGCAGAGTTTGTTAAAGTATCATATCTGATATCAATTTCACATTGGCCTGCAGTTGCTACTTCATGATGGTGGTTATCGCACAAGATTCCAAAGTACTCATTCAAACATTCAACACATTCGTTTCTATATTCTGTCAATGTGTCAGCTGGAGTACTTGGATAGTATCCCTTTTTCAGCGCCATTGGGTAGCCTTTTCCTTCCTGATTCCAGGGGGCTTCCTTTGACTCGATTGAATATGACTGGCCCTTATATGGAGTAAGAACATCCCACTGGATCCTGTCAAAAACGAAGAATTCTACCTCAGGACCCCAAAGACTAGTATCAAACCCTTCTGTTTTTAGATATTTTTCTGCCTTTTGCGCTATTCCCCTTGGATCTTTTTCGAGTCTGCCCTTGTCCCAGCCCCAATATACATCACAGATTAGTCTTGCAGTCTTTGAATTTGCCATCCAGGGAACTAGTGCAAATGTATTGGGATCTGGTTTTAGAACCATATCTGAATCATCTATATTGGCAAATCCAACAATTGAAGAGCCATCAAGCTTTGGGAGTCCGTCCTGCATCTGTTGGGGGGTAAATAGACTTGACGAAATTGTTGTATGATGAAATCTTCCCCTCAGACCTGTAAACTGTAAATCAATAAACTTGATCTGGTCATTTTTTATCTTTGCAAAAACCTCGTCAGCCGAATAAGAAACTGGTACTGGTTCCCCACCAATCACTTTATATGGCAATTTTGCACCTTGATCATAACACAAAGGAGTCTATGATTTAAGTATTGTTGGGTGTGCAAATGTCAGAAACAAAAAAGATTGATGTAAATTCATTGTATGCTCTTCTTCTTCGCGAAGTAGAAAATGAGTCGGTCCAGGAGATAGACCCTAAGCTTTATGGTAACATTGCCCAGTTTCTTGGGAACTTGAAAAACCAAGACTATGATGGAATAGAATCAAAAGTCAAAGACTCGCTTGTTAAGATGATAACAGAAATGACATCACTTCTTTTGAAAATTAGAATTGAAAAAGCTTCAAACGCAGACGAACTTGATTACTCAAATCTACTTGATGAAGAAAGATTCATCTTGGATTCTGAAGACGAGCTACGACAACGCAAAGACACTATCCTTTCAGCAACACTAAATGGTAGAATAAAACTTCTTGAGACCGTATCACAAAATCACAAGTCCAGATCAGTGGTATTACGATTTCTCAAACCCATAGACCAGATAGTGGGAACAGACCTTCATACCTATGGGCCATTTGACGCAGAAGATGTGGCAACTATACCATTTGAGAACGCGCGCGCTCTCATAAGCAAGAAGATAGCTGTAAAGATAACCTGGGAAGACTAAAAATTAGACAAGATTTCGTGGTATATGATGGATAACGAGATAGGCCTAGGCACTTACTTTCTTATCATAGTCTATCCTGTTGTGGGTCTCTTTGCTATCGAGATGGCATGCAGAACTGCCAAGATCTCAAACTGGATAAAGCTTTTGACACAAGCTGTAATGTGTGTGGGGTTTGGAATAACATATCTTACAGTAAATGTTGGTCAGTGGCTAACCGCTACCGTTCTACTGGCACTAGCAATAGCACTGTTTTATCAGGCAAAAGTTTCAAAACTAAACCCGGAAAAAGCTCCATACTAACTGAATTTCCCAAAGATTCGTTTGAGAAAACCCTGTCTTCCTATCCCCTTTCTTCTTTGAACCTTGTTTTCACCAAATTTTTTTGCTCTTATCTGGTAAAGCTTCACACATCTGTGATCTTCGGGTAATCTATGTTCTGCACAAAATTTGTCACTGCAATAGTTGCATTGAAAAGGCAGATCCTGCCTTGTACCGCAATATGCGCAGTCAAACTGCTCCATGATATTATAGTCAATTATAATCCTAAATTAGTGTTAAGGAACAATGATACTTGGTGTAACCATTGTCATTAATTGACAAAACTTATTTACGCAAAGTGTCGTGATGAAAATGATTTCCGTTTGATAAAAGGTCAGGTCGCTGTAATAACTGGTGCAAGCAGTGGAATAGGATATGCAACTGCTTTGGCAATAGCAAAAGCTGGCGCAAAGGTTGCAGCGGGAGCACGAAGAGTAGAAAGATTGGAAGAACTAAAAAAGGAAATTGAAAAGCTTGGTGGCGAATGCATCATTGTTTCTTGTGACGTAACAAAACGCAGCGATTGTGAGAAGCTAATCAGCTCTGCAATAAACAAATGGAATAGGCTTGACATACTAGTAAATAACGCAGGTCTCATGCCCTTGAGTTTTGTAAAGAATCTCAAGGTTGACGAGTGGGAACAGATGGTCGATGTCAACATCAAAGGAGTCCTGTACTGTACTGCCGCAGCAATTCCTCATCTGATTAAACAAAATTCTGGCCATATTGTAAACATCTCCTCAGTTGCGGGAAGAATGGTCTTTCCTGCCGGTAGCGTATATTGCGCAACAAAATTTGCAGTACGAGCATTCAGCGAAGGACTCAGGCAAGAACTTTCCACAAGAAACAATATTCGAGTCACAACAATCGAACCTGGAATAGTAGAGACTGAGCTTACCAACACCATTACAGACAAATCACTAGAATCTTTTGTAAAGCAATCAAAATCTATTCAAGCACTAAAATCAGAAGATATTGCAAATTCGATAGTCTTTGCACTGGAATCCCCATCACACATGAATGTAAACGAGATAACCATAAGACCAACTGCTCAAGAGAGATAGCGCTGGTGTTCTGGCATAAGACCAACGAACATCGTAATTTTGGGTGGAGGATTTGGAGGGCTTGCAGCTGCAAATGAACTTAGAGAAAACCTTCCACAAGATGCACGAATCACCATAATAGATAGAAAAGATTGGTTCATGATGGACCTAGTGAAACTTTGGATCCTCAACGGAACAAGAGAGTTTGAAATTTCTAAAAAACCACTAGAAAGTATCACAAAAAAAGGCATTGAATTTATCAATGAAGAAGTGACAAAGATAGACCCTGACAACAAGACAGTACGAACAAAATACCGACGGTTCCACTATGATTATCTAATAATAGCATTAGGTGTTGAACTTGCCCCTGAACAGATTCCCGGCCTAAAAGAGAATGGCTTGGTATTGTATGAACTCGAAGATGTTCCAAAAATTCGTGATATGATAAGACAAATGAAATCCGGTAAAATAGCAATGGCAATTATGGGCCTTCCTTACAAATGCCCCCCTGCTCCATACGAAGCGGCTCTTCTCATAAGATCAATTCTTGAAGAAACCGGAGCAAGCGGTTCCATACAAATTGACTTTTACAGTCCAACTCCAGTTACCCTTCCTGCAGGTGGGCCGCAGGTAAGTGAAGAAATCCTACAAATTCTAAAATCCAAAAAGATAGAGTTTCACGGTAACCACAAAACAATCTCTGTAGAGCCAAACAAGCTGAAATTTGAAAACGGAGAAACAAGTTTTGATCTTCTAATAGCAGTTCCTCCACACAAGGTTCCTACAGTAGTAGTTGAATCAGGATTTACACAGGGGGGCAGGTTTATCGAAGTGGACAGAACTTGCAAAACAAGCCATGACCACGTTTACGCTGTAGGAGACGTAAACCAGATAATGGTAACAGACAAGATAGCAGTGCCAAAAGCCGGAATCTTTGCAGAAGGTGAGGGAGTTACTGTTGCAAGAAATATCATTGCCGATATAAAAAAAGAAGTGGAAAACGCAATCTTTGATGGAAAGGGCGGATGCTTTTTAGAAACAGGAAAGCGAACTGCGGGATATCTTCAAGTTGAGATGTTTGCAAGTCCTGCCCCACTGACCCAACTACAACCTACATCAGCGGATTATTTTTCTGAAAAGGAAAAGTTTGAGCGAGAAAGACTGGAAAAGTGGCTTTAGTTTACTAGTTCTCTAGTTTACTAGTTCCCAAGTCTACAAATTCTTGACAGGAATACAATCCCACAATTTAATAATTTCAATAGCAGCCAGCAACTTGAGGGGCCGTTGTCTAGCTTGGTCATGATGCTAGCCTGGGGTGCTAGAGGTCGTGGGTTCAAATCCCACCGGCCCCACCATTGAACCGGGAATTTTTGTTCGTAAAGGGTGGCTCTGCATTTTTGTTTTTTATCAATCAACTCGTTTGTAATAAAGTCATTTCCATTTTTGGCAGACGGATTTTATATGTTTCATTTTTCAAAGAATAAAGACAAACAGAGAATTGTACGATCTAAAAGGAATTTCATCATGGTGAATATTAAAAAACAACGAAATAATCGAAGAGGAAAATTAGAGATTTTCTTTGATATACTTACTGCCATTCATGATGAACACGTTGATAATGGTGTCGTAAGACCAACTAGGGTTCATCATCGCTTAAAGCTCTCTTATGATCGAATGCTACCCTATCTTGATGAACTTAAAAAACTACATATGATCTCAAAGTCGGCATTATCAATCACAGAAAAAGGATCCCGATTTTTGGCAGACTACAATAAAATCAGAGATTTACAGGCCAAAATAGAGAAATCATACCTTTCATTATAATCTGTGTCTTTCAATAATCATCCTCCTTTTCTATGAGAATCAGTTAGCGAATTTTGTATCTATCGGTGAACCATGTTCCAGAAAACACGTATCATTCGTTATTATATTTGCACCATTGAGAGCTTGTTCCAGTTTTGTCCAAGTGTAGAAACATATTCTATAAAATTATTACATATACTTTTTACACTACTAAGAGAATAAAAAGTATGGAAAATCGGCATAACACAGAAATCATTGCTGACTTGCTAAGGACTGCGTTGCCGGGAATGCGTTTAACAAAGCTGATGTACGGGAGTAATTTGCCTTACCGTCGAGCAAAGGTATACCTAGGACTGTTGCAAAATAATCATTCGATAGAATACGACGAAAAAAACCAGGTTTATAGAACGACCACTAGGGGCAAAAAGTTCTTGCAAAGATGTGACGAGCTTACAGAATTACTTTCCTTGAAGAAAGATAAGAACATAGCTAGGATGCCAAATACATCATAGCCCAAACCTATGCTCGGGATTGGGTCTAGCCCTCAAACTTTTGTACCGATGGGTACATAATTAGTCTACCTTGAAAACCGATTTTATAATCTGGCCAACAGTTCTGCTTTTTTGGATTCCAATTTTATTTTTAGATCGCTCTTCTCTCTATTCCTGGTTTTCTTTTTCGTCCCACAATGATCTATCCATAGACAAATTCACTATAACATTTTTACAAAACCATTTTAAGGAAATCACTTTAGCACCAATCTATGAAACATAGAGACAGAACAGACATAACTGCTTCCATATTACGATCAGCCATAAAGGGAGTTAACAAGACCAAGATCATGCATGAATCTTTGATGTCATTTACCCAAACGAATTATTATTTGGATCATTTAGTTGAAAACAAAGTCATAAGATATGACGAGCAAGCCAGGCTGTTCAAAATAACAGATAAGGGAATTAAATTCTTGCACACGTATGAAAAAATATCTCAACTGCTTTCTGATAATAACTAGTTAAGAAATAAGACGGTTCATTTGACTATTCACAAAGCCCGTAATTATAGCTATAACGCTAGTATGCAGCCAAACGGTAACGTCTTATCTTTATCCCACCTTGAATCTGAACAAATTTTGTCATAATTTACAATCTTGTTGCTAATGTTGAGTTGTCAAGCCGCCTTTTGTAGAAATACCTCTATGCCTATACATGGGAAAGAGAAAATTTGTCATAGACCTTGGAAATGAGAAGATCGAGGTAGAAGGGCATCAGCACAAAAACGTAGCAATCAAGTATCTCATGAGAAGGCGAAGATCCCTTATAATGACTAGAGACAAAGATAAGGTAGAAAGGCTGTTTGAGGCAGTACCAAAAACAATCTCAATAGTGGGTGGCCATTTGACCAAATCATACAAGGTAAACTGGGAACGAGAAGGTACTACCGAATTTGAGGGTTCTAGGTTCATTTTTACCCTAACAGAACTTCCTGAGAATACTGTACCAGAACTTACACACTAATTCTAAATTTTTGTCCTTTTGATGTACTAACTACAAAATTAGATTTATCTATACCATCATAATATTATTTTAAAATGAAGATTGAGGAAGTAATGACAACTGATGAAAAACTTGCCAAATCATCAAATGAATCTGAAGCAAAAGAGATTTTCAGCAATAATCGCAAGCTCATAAGGCCAGTTGTATTATCACCGGGTTCGGCAAAGCCAAAGGTGGGAACGGGATGGAGTGAGGGAGAAATTCGATCTGCAGGATTGACTAGAAAACAACTAAGAAAATTACATCTTAGGATAGACAAGTTCAGAAGAACTGTTCATCAGGATAATGTAGAGATCCTAAAGAAAATCAGGTTAATCAAATAATCTTAAGATTTACTTGGGGATTTAATGTGAAGTACGTTATTTACGAATTGAAACTATAAGTTTTCCATTGGCCTTGTCTCTGATGTTAATTTGCTGTGCGTGTACCTGAAAGTACACATGCTCCAATATTTCTGCAAGTTCTCTGTCTACATCGCTTTTTCCTAATCCCATTGCTATCAAGCTACGCATTGCATGTTCGCTTTTTGGTACGCCGTGTTTTTTAGAAAATCATCCACACTCTTGCTGTTATAGAATTCCTGCCTGCGTCCGATTGCCTCCTGTGAATCAGGATTCATGACTGACGTCGTGGCAGAAATATATGGTTTCTTCCTAATAAGGAAGATCATCCGATCTTGTCAAACTTTTGCAGACTCTTCCAAAGATACCATGTAGCTATGCTTCTATACGGTCTCCATCTTTCTCCCATTTTTTCAAGCTCTTTTGGTTTTGGTAGATCAGCTAACGAAAAAGCCATCTGTGCTCCCTTTCGTAATCCTAGATCATGAACTGGTAAGACATCCTGTCTTCCAAGAGAGAAAATAAGAAACATCTCGGCTGTCCATCTTCCTATTCCCTTTACTTGAGTTAGATGAACGATTACTTCCTCGTCGCTCATCTTTGACAGTAATTTCATGTTCAGCCTACCCTCCTTGATGTTTCTTGCCAAATCCTTTAGATAGTCAATCTTCATGCCTGACAGTCCTGCTGCACGAAGCTTTGATTTTCTTGTAGAAAGAATTTGGGCTGCAGTCGGAAACTTTGGATAGATCTTTCTAAACCTCCGGAAGATTACCTCAGCGGCACTGGTCGCAAGCTGTTGCGAGATTATGGATTCGACGAGAACTGCAAAATGATGATTTCTTCTCTTCAAGGAATAATCCCCCACATTATCGATAATTTTACCTAGTATTGGATCCTTTCGTAGGAATCTTAACCCGTCCTGTTGGTTCATCTAACTTGGCTCAGGATGTATGGTTATTATGGCGTTTTTAATTTGATCTTTGATCTTACCTTCTATCTGAGACACTATGTCATGCACTTCATCTATTGTAAGATTCTTTTCAAACGAGCAGTCTATGTCTACCTTGAAGATATCCTGAAGCTGGAATGTTATGACCCGACCAATTTTCTTTACTTTCGGATATTCTTTGATAATATTTGCTACCTGTTCTTCTATCGTAAGATCTTCTACAGGAATGCTTTTTGGGATTGAGACATATGGTTCAAGATGGATCGTAATGTGATTCACATTTGAGACTGATTTTCTAATTTGATTCTCAATCTCATCTGAGACCTTGTGCGCATCCTCAAGTGACATGTTTCTTTCAACCATCACATGCAAGCTTATGAAGAGTCCCTCTTTTGTTGTTGGGGAGCTGATGTTGTGTATTCCCTCTACTCCCTTTACAGCGGATGCCACATTGTTTATGACATAATCAACCGGAACATCTTTCCAAGTTGGCTCAAAGTGAACAGTT
>VBPL01000009.1 GCA_005877205.1 Nitrososphaerota archaeon | reverse complement strand
ACATACTGCAGCCACACCCGGAGTATAAATAAGCTGAATTTCGCTGCGCCTCAGTTTCCGAATCTTGCTTTTAACAACTATCTTTCCTTTGAGTTTTTTATGAAGTTCTAAAGCTTTTTTGGCGTTAGTCTTCATAGATGAATATTTTTATGAACAGACCAGATTAAAAGATGATCTAATAGATAATTTCTCTGTTCAATGCGGAATCATGTTGCTATAAATTGTGGACAAAATGTCAGAGATTATCTTCATCACACTAACCTTTACTCAATGATCATTCATGAGTAAGATTAATCAATCATTATTTTTTGCAATCAATATGCTTACTTTCAATCGTGGCGAAAGAGTACGCTTGACTGGATCAGAAGAAGACAAAATTTACATTATTAAAGACATGAAGAAGATAAGAAAGGGAGGAGTTTTGTACCTGTTAAAATCACTTGAAGAAGATTCTGTTTCGCGCCTATACTATGAAGATAGACAATCACTTCTTGAAAGGATCTCCTGATTTATTTATAAGGTTCTATGTGAAAGAATCGCCATGGCAAGACTTGTAAGAAAAGATGCGACTGGTCCACTTGAAGTTAAAGTTGGCAACGAGTCAAAGTGGGTTTGTATGTGTGGCTTGAGTAACAACCAACCATTCTGCGATGGATCACACAAAAAAACGGTCTCCGAAGAATCAGGCAAACTTTACATGTACAATAAAGATGATTCCAAAACTGAAGTTAAACAGTAACTTGAAATCAGGAACATTGTCATTTCCTCATTCTCCGTCTGATCAATTACGTATCACAGCTGTGACAACTGTTGGTTCAAGTCTTCATCCATTAGAAAAGGCACCAGCAAGTAACGCGAGATTGTTAGATTCTAGTGGAAATACGCTTAACAAAGTTGCAGTCAATCAACAAATCCAAATTGTCTCAGACATAACGAACAGAGAAGATAGGGACCAACCCTTTTCCTACCTTGTGCAAATACAGGACAGCAACGGGATAACTCTCTCCTTATCATGGATTACTGGCGCCTTATCATCTAATCAAGCTCTGATTCTTAGTCAGTCTTGGATGCCTAAAGCTACTGGCATATATACAGCACAAATCTTTGTCTGGCAAAGCATAGTTAATCCAAATGCATTATCTCCATCGTTAACGCTGCAAATACCTGTCACATGATTCAACCTAAAATTTTAAAATTATGAAACGCTCTTAGTGAATAGTGGGAACAAGTCAGTCGTCTTCCTGATTATGTCCTTTTTTATGTTCTTCCGACTTGCCTTTAGATTTCTTTAACTCTTGGTTAAATTTCTTTATTTCTTTTGCCAAGTTACCAGTACTGTTATCAAAATGTTTGGATTCTTTTTCATCGTCGTTGTCATTTCTCGTACTATTTTCATGTTTTATTTTTTCAATGTTTATTTGTCCCTTGAATGTAGCTTTTAGTTCCTTAATCTCTCCTTGTAGTTGTTTTCGTTGTTCTTTGTACTTTTCTCTAAGGTCCTTTATCTTTGCTTTGCATTCTTCATGTATTTGCTTTTTATCCTCCTGAGATGCACTTTTTGTTTTGGCATGACAATCATGTATTGCGTTGAGTATCTCTGCTCTTTGCTGTTGCAAAAGCGCGTTACGTTTGTGAACAAAATCAGAAACTAATTGTCCCAAATTGGAAGGTATGGTTGTTCCCGTATTGCTACCCGAAGTTCCTGGTGGTGAGACGCTAGTTGAATTCGTAGTTATGCCAGAAACGGAATTTGAAAAGGTCCCCAGACCAGCGCTGTTCCATGCCGCCAGTCTGTATGTTTCCTTATGGTGTGGGAACAGGTTTGTATCAGTAAAGATAGTTTGGTTGGTAAGCGTATTGCTTACAATAATTGTTCCATTTCTTTGAATCAGATATCCGGTTATTTTAGAATCTCCACTATTAGATGGTGAGTGCCAAGTTAGTTTCAGTGTGGAATTTGAGATGGTAGTTACATGTAGTCCTGTAGGTGCGCTTGGAACATGAGTTTGGAGAGAGGAGTTGGTAATTGCGACAGTCTCAGTTGATGGTGAACCAGTACCTATAGCGTTGACTGCAGATACTCTGTACACATAACATGTGTTAGCCGTAAGCCCAGTATCTGAATATGTGCTTGAATTGCCGGTGTTAGCCGGTGTGATGAAGCTACCCGCACAAGCAGTTTTTCTTTCGATCTTATATCCGGTGATTGGAGTTCCACCGTTATTGTTTGGTGCACTCCAACTTAAATTAATTTGAGATGAAGAAACTGTTGTTGCTGTAAGGTTTGTAGGAGCAGACGGTACAGAAAGTGTTGTTGCAGTTGCGTTATGTGCTGATGAAGAACCAGTACCTATAGCGTTGACTGCTTTCACATTATATTTATAACATGTGTTGGAAGAAAGCCCGGTATCAGAATACGTTGTACTTGCATTTCCAGTATTAGTTGTTGTGGTAGGGTTTCCAGTACATGGACCTTTTAGAATTTTGTAATTCATGATTGGAGTTCCACCGTTATTGCTAGGTGTAGTCCAGCTAAGATTGATCTGTGTTGATGATACCGCCGTTGCTACTAGGTTTGTCGGTGCTGAAGGTACAGAAAGCGTTGTTGCAGTTGCGTTATTTGATGGAGTACTAATGCCTATAGAATTTATCGCATGCACACGGAATTGATAGCATGTACCATTGGCCAAACCAGTACTCAGGAAACTTGTAGTTGTGGTATTTACTAAGAAATTAAAAGAACCTGAGCAGGAAGGTCTCATATCGACTTTGTATCCACTAACTCCATCTTGGGTCGCATTAATTGGAGAAGTCCACATTAGGAAGATTTGCGTGCCAGATACAGCTGTAGCATTGAGTTTAGTTGGAGGTAATGGGACTGTTGGATCCGTAGCGAAAGCAGATAAAACGCTAATTGGTGAAACTAATGATCCTAAAAGAAGAATCAATCCAAGCGATATTCCTAATGTCTTCACTAATCAAATATTTTTTGCTATTGGATATAACCATCTGGCAGAAGTTATCAGTAGAATTTCCACGCAAAGTTAAAGTATGACTCCATACTGCAGTCACAAATCTGCTAACTAATCTGAAATTTACTGTTTGTGCCATTTTTCTGTTTTGAGGGAAAGTGCACTATGCAAATGACCATGCAGAGTAAAACTTTGGGGAAATTTCAAGCGTTGCTTCGTTACCTTGCTTTATTTCATTGAGAATCCATCTAGCCAAATCATTTTCTAAACTTCCCATATACTTTGTAATAATTTTTTCTGCGATTTTAATATTGGAACTCATGTCTTCAAGGATCTTCACATTGCCTTTTCCCTTTACTCCTTTGTATGGAAATGATTCGTCATCAATGGAGAAATAGACAAGTTTTTGTCGCAAAGAATTCTTTGCCTTTTTGGATTTCTTTGATGTTACAACATAGATCTTGTCATTTTCAAAAATATACCATATAGGATGTATGTTTGGCTCTCCTTTTTCGTCAATTGTACCCAATTGTAGATTCAGTTTTGCACTCACAAGAAAGTCTCTTACTTGTTGCTCACTTAATGGCTTAGAACCAGGTATTGCATTAAGAATTTTCATCATAACAATATCAACAGGATCATTTAAAACGATTTATCGTGAGATGAATTATTTCTGAGGCTTCATATTTACAAAGAAAGATTCTCCAGCTTTTTGTATCTCTTCAGACGATAGGTCATCATTATCTTACTTCTGCCATTCCTACTATGGCTCTTGGGAATACGTCTTTTCGTTGTTCTTCAGGTTTCAAATATTGCTCGTAGCCTGTTACAGCTTGCAACGAGTCTTCATCCATGATTTTGTAATTTGATATCTTTGCCTTTTTGAATAGTTGTCCCAAATCCTCTTTTGAGAACCATTTTGAATAAACTCCTCTTTTTGTTCTCAGTATGGAATTTTCCTGATCTTGTTTTGAATTTATTATTTCACCCACAGTTTCTTTTACTTCTCTTCCATAGAAGGTTCTCAATCCAAAATCTTTGAAGAGTTTCTTGTTAAAGACTGAGACTATTATCGTTCCATGTGGAAGTGCTAGTTTCTTCATTGATTGTAATAACTGCACCTGCAAATCGATGTTTTCTTGATTGCCTAACGTTTGAAAGGTACACACTATTACCTTGTGCGTTTGATCGAATCCTTTTTGGCTAAGATGAAAGTTCTGGACAATGCCTGTTATCGGAAATATTCTCTTGTAAAGATGCTGACCAAGTCCATATTTCTTGAGCAGTCTAGTGGAATGAGAAATCATCTCTTCAGAATAATCAATTCCCAAGACATACCGGAGATTCTTGTCATACGTGTTATCATACCTGTATAGGGTAGCAGTCTCTGAATTTTTTTTCAACTCCTTGCATGAGTTAATGCTGATCTTAGACCCAAGCAATATCAAATAACGTCCAGGACCAGAACCTGCATCTATGAAAGTAACTTGTTTATTTTTCAACAGGCCGTTTAGATAATTTACAATGAAAATATCTTCGAATCGTTCGTAGGCACGAGCTGACCATGCGGCATGTTTTGGATGAACGACATTTCTAAAATATTGTTTTGCCATAGATTTGCCTGCCAATATACCCTTGACTAGGTCCTGTTCATTTTTAGAAAGCTTGCTAAGATGAAATCGATCCTTTATTTTTCGCGCCAAAATTCCGCTTGTACAGATTTCTGCTCTTATTTTTGGAGGCAGCAGATTCAGGTAGCCACTCTTAAAATAATACGTCGAATTACAATTGGTACATTCCAGATCTATTTCGTTGCCTTTTGATGTCGATTTTTCATTTTTGAATTTTAAGGATGAACAACACGTAGAACATTTTGCTATAGACAAATTTTTGTGAATCAAAGATGACATCATTTCTTGCTTTGATCAATATTATCATCGAAGACAACGCTATCTTTTTTTTTGGTAACTTTTTGCTTTGATGCACCTTCTTCTTTTATGTACCCATCATATGCTCGGTAAACGTTTCTAATACACTTGAGATAGGCTTCAAAGTCAGGTATCTTGATTGGATCATAGAAGTAATTCGAATGCACCTTGGTGAGCGTACTTTTCGAGAGCCCCACTCCTTCGAGTACGTGTATGGGCTTGCTGTCAACTGAATGAACCCATCCAAGAGACCTAATCTTTTCTATCATCTCTTCAAAGACACTGGTCTCGTTGGTAACTAACCTCAAAATGAAATCATAGTTTTGTCCCTCGCCCTGCACCAGATCTATTGCAGTTACAATTCCAGATTGTCTGCTTATCTCAACCAAGTTACTGTACATCTCAGAATATGGAATCACTCTGCGTTCAAAAAGCGGATTTTGTGTTTTTATGAAAGTGTACCACTGGTTATCAAATAATTTGCTTGGGTCTACTAATATCCATTTTATTTTGTCATCCTTCTTACTGTCTTCTGAATTGTTATGTTCTATTATGACTCCTTTTTTTACAAGTTCATCTATTCTGTTTTTGACATTTTCGCGGGAAAGAACATAGCCATGTTTTTCAAGTTCCTTGCTTGCTGTATCTGGAGTAGCCCCGCTCTGCAATGCTTGAAGGATGAGCAGATCTAGAGGGCTAATTCCATTTTTGGTCAAGTTCTTCATTGGCACAACACTGTCAACACTATCTGTTCCTCTGCCTACCATACCTTTAACGAGCTATACTGTTGTTAAAAATATTTACGACAAATTTGTCGCAAAAATGTTCAAAATAGCGTTTTACAGTCAAATTTAGCCTCACAGGTGCTTGATATCTTGCAGGATTTTTTGTCGCAAAAAGAGCTTGAATGGATTTATAATTTTTCAGCAGACTTGAGACATGGCTTACATACCAAAAGTCGAAAGGATTGAGGAATCACAATGCAGCGTGTGTTCTCACAACTGCGCAAGGTTGTGTGTTACATGCGGATGTGCCTTTTGTAACAAGCATCTGTTAGCACATGCAGGAGCTCACAAACAACCATACTACGAGATAGTGCGAACAATACTTCGAGATAGTTTAACTGATGCTGCAAGGCACGCCGTAACTTTCGCGCTAACAACCATGTGATAGGAGGAGAAATCCCCTGAAGAGTCCGTGAAACCCGGACGAAACAACTTCTACGTTGTAGGGAGATTCCAAGGAGGTGAAATGAGAAAGATGAAAGAAGAAACATCAAAAATGGAATGGCAAAATAAGGACGCTAAGAGAACTAGAACGACTCAGCTTCTTATCGCTGCAAGTACTCTAGCAACGCTGCTTGTTGTAAGTAGTTTAGGATTTGCGTGGGCAGAAACAACAGATGATTCAGATGTAACGATAAAGGCAAGTGATGACATTAAGAACAATCCTACTGCAATGAAAATACTCAAAAACATAGAATTGTTCAAGAAAAACTATGCTTCATTACATCAGAGGCAACAGCTTCTAGATCAGCAACAGAAGTTCATAGAAGAACAGCGTCGCATTGCAAATGAATACTTGCAGAACGATCTTGCTGGCATGAACAATTTGAACAATCAAAACTTGCCAAGAAATGCATACGCATCATTCGTATCAAAGGTAGGTAACTCTACACAGAATCTCTTCTGGGACCAGTTTGGTTTCATGGAAGATAAGATAAGTAGGGCAAACGATGCAAAGAATAAAGTACTCAAGAGCGGCGGTAGCGTGGAAGAAGCCTGGCAAGCATATAATGACGCACTTGCAATTCACAAAACAGATCTTGTGAGTGTTAACAAGCAATTGAACGTCAAGTATCATCTTGCAGACAGCAAGACGCAGAGCCTGTTCAACAAGTACGGAACGCTGCGTTAGGCCAGTAAAAAACCCAAGTTTATTTCTAAAAATTTCCATTTATTTGTAGTAACAATGAAATGATTCTCAGATAGTCTACAGTAGTTACCAAACTACAAAAAATGAAAAAATAGTAGCCCTTTACTTGTTTTGGACAGTTACTACTACCGGCGATCCTACATTATGAGCATAGACGGCTACGCTGCTTGTGGTACTTGCGTCGATAGCTGACAATAGATTTTTCGTGACTTGGAAGTATACAATTGCCCTTTCACCCGGTGACAGAGATATTGGACCTGATGCTTGTTTCAGGTGTAGAACTTGGTTGGTTGCACTTGTACCAATCAGGTTGACACATAGAGTAGCTGGTGTAGCACACGCAGGTGCGGCTCCAGTATAGTTTTTCATCATACCATCTAATGAGCCACCTACAATGATACCGGTATAGTTTAGTTTTTGCTGGAAGTTTGTTATAGTTACCTCTGTTTGATTATGGTCATAATACCAATTTCCGTATGGCATTGCTTGACCACGAAGCTCGATGACGTCAATTGATACCATTTTGTCACCGATGTTTCTTACGTCAAATGCTCCCCATGCCCAACCGGAGTTAGCAGAGTCTGCCCATACTTGAGTACCTGTCGTAGCAAGCGATTCGCCTTGAGCTTTATTCTGGAATGTGCTTGTCCCAAATAAGACAACGCCTGTTGCAAGTACTACAGACGCCACTACAATAATCATAGTAGTAAGTACGGTGCTGATTGCTTTCCTCTTGTATGTTTTTTTGAACATTAGTAATTTTAGATAATCGGGATTATCTTATCTTTACAAGTGTGTATTCATAAAATACGGTTGAAACATGAAATAGCCCCACCCAAATATGGAAATGAGACCTTTTGGAATTTTGTGACACATGTGTTATCCATGTGCCATCTCATCAAGCCTAATCTTTCTTAACACCTTCTCTCCTACTTTTACGCTAATTAGTGGGTTGGTATTTTTGGTTTCGTTTGGTAGCTTTACTGCCGAGATGCTGCCTTCAAAAACGTGTCTTGGTTTATCTAGATTAGTATCAGTCCAGATGCACGTTTCTTTATCACATAAGATAGTACAGTACTCTATTGTTGGACCGCTGTTTCTGATTCTCACGTGATGATTACCATTTTCAATATACTTTTCCATTGTAAAGGCATACTCTTTTACTATTCTTTTTGCAATTTTAGTTCTTACAAACCATGTTATTATACCAACAGCTCCTATGGCAATAACTGAAGTTGCCACATTTGTAATTAGAGTGTTGATTGAAGTGCCCCCTGCTGCACTTGTTGGGGGGAGAGTATAGTTGTATGGTGTCTCTGGAGTTGTTTGCGGAGTGTGAATAGCTTGATATTTGATTAGGCCGGCTAGTGAGTTGTTTACTGTATTATATGTTTGTCCAACGTTTGAAATTATACTTCTCGGATCTTTAATTACAAGTAGTTGCTGGTAATCATTTTGTGATAATACCACGCCAGATAGGGTTGTGCCATCTGCACCGGTAA
>VBPL01000008.1 GCA_005877205.1 Nitrososphaerota archaeon | reverse complement strand
AATATTCGTGTGATAGCAATTTCCATGACAAGACCTGAAAGTGAGGTAAGAAATATTCCTGCAAATAGTAGTTTACGGTTGGACAAGGTAGGCAAAAGTCCTGGCGTTTCCATCTTCATATTCGACAAGCCGTCCAAGAATAAAAACCTGCACCAGTTTCTTCTGTAGCAATCTTCACATGTTCTTGAGTACAATATTAGATTCTCTTGGATTGGTGTAAATTTACTTGGATAGCAAACGAAAGAGGTTCTATTAAATAATAGAAGGCTTTTGGCTTTATACATATTTTTTAAAAAATTCCCTTCCAATTATTAATAGAAAAATTAAAGGCGGCAGGTAAGGGTATTGAACTAATAAAAATCCCCCCCCTCAAAGGTGTCATTATGGGTATAAAATAAGACCAAGATGGTACTCTAGTCCCATCGGGTCCAGCGGAATTTTTTCACAGATGGAAATATTCCTGTGGGCTAGTGGAACCTAAAGGTCTTGACCCCACTAATTGAAGTTTCTTTAGTTTCTTGTATTTCCTAAGACCCTTTATTGCATAGTAGGGACAAAATATTATTGCGCCTACTGCTATTACTGGAATGACATCAATCAAAAGTGTAGCAAGGCCAATACAAAATCCTATGGTGTATAATATGCTATCCCGTTTTGCTTTTTGTATTTCATCCATGTACTAGAATAGTTGCCAGCGTAGATATCTTGCGTTTGCTAGAATTGCAAATACTTGCGTTTCCAGCTAACTTGGTCTAATATTGACTGGTCTGCAACTGATATACGTGTCTTACAAGACAGTGGCATCAAAATGGATGAAAAATAAGGAATTGATAGTTTTAGGAATAGCTGTAGCACTTGTCGTACACTTTTCTGGCGTGCCTGTTATGCTTGTGACACATCTAGGATCGATTCCATTTAGTGTATTGATGGTTGGTGCAGGATTGTCTGCGTTGGTATGCAGCTTAATGCAAGGAAAACGCACCAGTAAGACTTTGTAGTCTATCTAGAAATACCAAAAATCATAGTGTGAGTCAAGCCCAAGAAAATGGTTTGACGTCAATATCTATCGTATCTTTTTTAACATTGATTCTCATTTCTTTAAACGCACTCCTGTATCTTTTGGTCCTTGAGTTGGAGCCCTTTCCTACAAGCAATCCTTGTTCCAATAAGGAATTAATCTTTCTGTGGCAGCTAGCCAATGGAATATTGCAGGCCTTCGCAATTTCTAGAAAAGCTAAGGGTCTATCCATGACTGCATAAATAATTGATCTTTTCTGATCATCACAGTATGACTCTAGAATTGCTTTTACACCATTCCATTCTTCTATTGATATCCATTCTTGGCTGTAATTTTCACTACCAAAAGGCATCGATCTGTTTTCAATCTTTATAAAATCCAAATAATTCGTCTCTTCCATGCGCAGCTAGAAATTTGTATAAAACAATTTCGTATAAATTCAAGGTATAGATCTTCTGGTGTAAGGTTCCATGAGGAAAAGATTTATCGGAATATTTTCAATCTTGATCGCAATTATGTTCTGTTGTTCCACATATCATTTGGTCTATCCAGTGTGATAACTTGTGACTTTCTGATACGTTAATCTGCACCAGTAACAATCAATGATTCTAGTCTTATTCCTTTTTTGTTGATAGTCAAATTTATCAAATTCTCAAATCTTGTTCTGCCCTAAATCTGGTTTGATTCGTGCCTTTTCTGCAGGTAGATAATTGGATCAATGGGTTTGGCTAAAGTATTAACGCGGAAATTAAGATAAAACCATCAGTATTTCATTTTTTATTAAAATTTGAATTATTTCCAAATTTGGCACTAGACTTTTTATAGAACTTTCAAGGGAATGAGATAATATTCTCGAGGTTATGATGAATAAAGATTCAACGAAATTCAAAGAGATCTACTGCTTTAATTGCAAAAAGGCGTTAGGGCGATATAATACTGAATATTATTCAGACGATAAAATAAACGAGATTATAAGAAAAAATCATTATTGGTGTACATACCGAGGTCATCAGTTAACAATACGAATCTTACGATAATGAAAACTTCATCATTCAAATCAAAATGCTTTATGAAAATTCACCTTAACGTCTGTATGCCCTAAAAACTCTCTCGATAATTAAGCCAGCTATGACAACCGAGAGTGTAAAGATGACTGACCAAAGTATATCAGCGGCAATACCCATGCTCTGTTGTGCCTGAATCACTGGTGCAATAACCTGTACAGCGCCATGTTCAGCGCCAGAGGGTGCAGGAACTGTTCCTACTGCAGATGATCCAGCCAATGTTGTTGGGGCAGTACTTGCGGCAAGACCAGTATTATTGGCCGCTCCATGAATCACTGGTGCCATCACAGGTGCAGCTCCGTGCTCGACACCAGATGGTGCAGGAGTTGTTGTTGCGTATGATCCACTCGATGCGGTTTGAGCTGTACTTGTTGCAGGACCAGTACTATTGGCCGCTCCCTGAGTCACAGGCGCCATAGCTTGAGTGCTCTGTTCAGCTCCAGAGGGTGCAGGAGCTGTCACTACAGATGATCCAGTTGTTGTTGGAGCTGTGCTTGCTGCAGGACCAGTACTTTTAGCTGCTTCCTGAACGGTATTTGTGATTGCTGGTCCACCTGTGGTACCTGGCATGTTTGCATTAGGGTTTGTTTGGACATTCTGGGCAATCCGTGAGACAAACCATGTTGCCACTGCGGCCACTGCAATAGAACCAAACCTGTAAATTGCTTTAAATGAATTTGCAAGCGACTTGCTTGTCTTTGCCTTCTCGGTAACGTTTGAAGGCAAAATGACAATCGCAAATTTAGATGACGTATAAAATTTCATGTCCTGAGTTTTTATATTTTTCCCAACGTTAGTCATTTTTACAATTCCCAAGTCCTGCATTTTTTTTAAATGATATATGACAAGTGGAAGCGATATCTCGGTCTTTTGTGAGATTTGATTTGCAGTCAGTACTTGATCAAATAATAATTTCAAGATATTTCTGCTTGAATCAGAGCTTAGTAATTCGCCAACTGATTTTATCTTCTCATCATCTGTTGAGATTATTTCCACCTTCTCAGCTAATCCTATCGCTTGAATTTCCTGGTATTCATCCATGGTAGGTTTTTTGTTATGGGTTGCCATATGGTTATTTAATATTGCGGTTAAATTCAAATTTAATCAAACCCTATAAACATTTTTCGACACTTTATCTACAGACTAGATGAAAAACATGACACATTATATGGTATATTCGGTAATCGCTACTGCAATACTGGTATCTTGCACGATAGGATTTCTTGTTCTTTATTCAAATAATTCTGAGGGGCAATTGTACTCATCTGGTGACATACGTATCAACATGATTCCATACAATATCATACCAGACTCTTCCTCGTCTTTGGGTCTAAAAAAGTTCAACTCTACTGATGAGCTAAGAAATTTCCTTCTTGTAGCCCAGGCAAGAAATACTGTAGTGCATCCTACAATGCAAACAAGCGGCGCTATGACTATGGGACCGATGGTGGGAGCAAATGTGCCTGCACCGTTTGGAGCAGTTACCTCAGCCCAGACCTATTCCCAGAGTGCTATGGCGCCGGTTACCACAGAAAGTAGTACTGATTATTCCACAACAAACATACAGGTAAGCAACGTAGACGAGCCAGATTTTCTCAAAAACGATGGCAAATATGCATATATTTTATCGCAGGACAAGCTTACAATAATTGATGCATACCCATCTGATACAGCAAAAATAATCTCAAAAATCGGGCTAGATGTCAAGGGCCAATCACTTCAGAACATGTTCTTAAACAAAGACAGGCTTGTGATATTTTACAATGGAAACGATGAGCAGTATTCCATACCAAAATACGATTACATTCCAAATACCGTCTACACTCCTACAACACATGCTATAGTAATCGATGTCTCCGATAGAGAGAATCCAAAAATCCTAAAAAACTACGAGGTAAATGGGAACTATTTTAACGCAAGAATGATTGGAGACTATGTCTATTTTATCTCAACTAGTAACGTAGACTATAACAATCCAATACCTCCTGTTGTCAGGGAATCATCAAAGGCAATCATTTCACCGCCTGTCTACTACTATGGCATGCCAGAACCAAACTACAACTTTAATACCGTTACATCATTTGACATTTTTGGAGACAAAATAAATTCACAGACGTATCTGATGGGCTCGACTGGAACACTCTACGTATCAAATGACGCCATCTACATAGCATATCAGGAGAATTATCCATATTATGGAGTCGATGCAAAAGACAGATTCTTTCACGCTATAGTTCCGCTTTTGCCAGACGATATCCAGAATAAGATAAAATCAATAGATCAAAGTGGGCTTGATCCCGATACAAAATGGGCCCAGACCTCAGACTTGATGCAAAATACCTACAATAACATGCCTCAGAGCGACAAGGCACAGCTTTTTGATAAAATCCAAAGAGCGCTACAAGACTATAACACCCAGGCACAAGATTCAACAAAAACAGTGATTGAAAAAATTGCAATAGATAACGGAGCTCTCAAATATGTTGCACAGGGCCAGGTTCCAGGATATCTGCTAAACCAATACTCCATGGACGAATTTGGCAATAGATTACGAGTTGCAACAACATCACAATATTACAATTCAGGAAATGGCAATTGGCAGTCAAATAACGTCTATGTACTTGACGACTCGTTAAATATTGTAGGTAGCCTTGATAAAATTGCTCCAAACGAGAAGATCTACTCTGCTCGCTTTATAGGTGACAAGCTGTATCTTGTAACATTCCATAGAATAGACCCATTCTTTGTAATCGACCTCTCGGCAGATACACCAAGGGTGCTTGGTGCCTTGAAGATTCCTGGATACTCTAGCTATTTGCATCCATATGACGAAAATCACATAATAGGAATAGGAAGGGAGATTGAACAAAACCAATACGGCAATTCCGAGCCGCTTGGAATCAAGATCTCATTATTTGATGTCTCTGATGTTAGCAATCCTGTTACCGTGGATACATATGAGATTGGAGGTCAAACATCAAACTCTGATGTCTTGTCAGATCCAAAGGCACTACTATTTGATAAAGAAAAAAACATACTCTCTATTCCTATTTGGACGCAACAGTATGGGCAACCTGTACCTCTTGGGGGTGGCGCAATAGAAAGTCCAGGTGCTGCAAATAATTGGCAAGGCTTCTATGTGTTTGGAGTAGACCCAACTCATGGGTTTAGATTGAAAGGAACGGTAGAGCATTACAATGGTACAGACTATGGGTACTCGCAGGGAAGCAGGTCATTTTACATCAGCGACTCACTCTATACCGTTACGCCAAATTTGATGAAGATAAACGATCTAAATAACATTGGCCATGAGATAAATCAAGTTCCACTTGATAATACAGGAAAGATAATCAAATATCTGCCACAGTGAAATTCGATTTTCCTGCAATAGTGGATTCAAAATAGACCAATAACCATTGGTATGAAAACTCTACCTCTTGTAATTATCACGGCTGTCTGTGTATTCTTTCTCTATAGCGATGCATTCGATGTAGAGCAATAATCAAAAACACTACTGCAAAGACGCTTAGCAGATCCAAGAAAAAGTACAAGCCATTTCCTATGATGATGCAATTAACACCGCTGATACACTGAACGCCAAGAACAATCGCATTCCAAGCAGTATGAAACAGGATTGCAAACCAACCTTTGCCACTAATCCAGGTTCGAAGGCTGAAAAATATGTGTGGAATAGTAAAGAATACGCTTCCGTAAGCCAGATTCGTTAGTGCAAAATCATGCGTATTGAAAATATGCAGTACTGACCACAAGATGCCTCCGGCAAGAACAGCCAGATAGTTGCCATTTAGATAGAATGGAAGCCCAAAAAAAGTGGCTTCTTCAAGAGGTCCTGATGTAAACCCCATAGTTATGGAAATTGGTACAGATGGAATTTGGTAATTTGTAATAAGGTGTTCAGCAAGAATGTTTCCAACCTGTTGCAAGGCAAGTCCTAATGCTAGATAAAAAATTCCCATCTTTATCAGATAAGGAAGTGTAGTTTTACGATATTTTGATAGCCAAAATTTTGGATTTATGTCAAGTAACTCGTCTAGTCTGCGCACTATTTGTTCATCTTCTTTAATCTGCCATAGGACTCTATCATAGATTCTAAAAAGTTTGAAATGTCTTTTCTCAATCCAGGCATTGTAGTAACAAGTTCGTCATATGTCTTCATGTATTCTCTTTTGCGTACCAAAAGAAATCCCCCTATAAACCACCTTATGTCACGGGACACATCTTTCAAGTTCTTTACAAGATACTCCAGTTGATCTTCAACTCCAGCATAAAAATAGACAAACTTGGAAAAAATCTTCTTTGACGTCTTTCCGTCCGCAATTATTTTCTTTTCGTCAAATCCAGCTTTTTTTAAATCATCCAGAAACTTTTCCTTTTTGATCCAAGTATCAAAATAAGAATCAAGATTCTTTTTTATTTCATCATCTAATCTATAAAAATAGATGAATCCATAAAGCGTAGGTCCGTATGAAATTTTTCTTCTTCCAGCTTGTGACATCTCATACACCATTATCTTTTCTGTTTCTATCATTTCCTTGAAGTGTCTGTGAATTGTACCAATTGGTATATTGGATCTTGCATTGGCTGAATAAAGAGTAAGAGGGCCTTTGGTGATGATTATCTTGAATAGTTCCAGCGCAGTTTTATCGTGAGCTGATATATCCATTCTAAACAATATATTCGCTAATAATGGATATATCTATTTCTGTGGTAATATATACATGAGAAATCGCATATGCCTAATGACACTTGTCTTTTGTATGTTGATTGCAGCTAATTTCCTGCCTGTTTATGCAGTGGATCTTAATGCAGAACTCAGCTCAAAAGGGAGATCGGAAAAACCCAAGTTTAGATTCGTCGAAACAGCTTTTGTAGATTATCATAATGGGGGTAAATTAAGAGAGATGCTTTACAACAAAAATGTAACAATCTCTTTTCAAGCCAATTCCACAAATCCATCCGTGCAGGATTTGATTACAAGCCTTAACACAAATCTGTTGGAAGAAAAAAGCCTTGTCAAAGTAACAGATATGCTTGTAGATTATAGGGCCTCAATAACTGGTGGAGATAGCTCTGCTACAATTGATTATAGTTTAACCTTGATACCAACAATCACCAATTATATTATGACAAAGGAAGCTAATGATCTTACAGTGATTGATGCAGCATGGATGGGACTATCTTTTAGCGGACCTGCTGTAATAAAGACAGAAAAGTACGGTGATCTTGATATTAACAAGCCTTCGAACTTTCTGCAAAATGTAATGCCAGACTTTTACTCACAGATTGCTGGAACACAAGCAGAAAAAATCTTGAATTATAGTCTGATTAACTCAAGCTCGATAGTAACGCAACCAATCAGTAACTGGCAACATGCGTTTGACCCAGCATACATCATAACTGAGACAAGTCCATGGGGGTATCACGGAGACAAGATTCCGATAACGACTTATACCATAGGTGAAAGCAGTATTGGAATTCCGCAAAACCCAACAGTACATACTGTAGATTTCACGCTGGATAAAAAATATCGAGTCCAAACAATACAACATGCAAGCTCAGCAACGATTCAGATTGACGGACATGCAGAGCTTGAAATTCTCGGAGGAAAATTAGCATTTACTACTATGCCACAACCCTCTGTAGGAGAGTCATGCCCACTAGGTTGCTTACAGGTTCAAGTGATTTACGCGATGGCGGGGTTTGCAGCTGCGCTAGCCGTGGGAATCTTCATCTGGAGCAACAAGAAGATGAAACAAGCATTACGCAAGAGGGAGGAAGGCCCAACTAGACCCATAGAATATGAAACTAGGCGACACTGGGCTGATAGATTCGACGGAAATCAGAATGAGTACGACAAGAAGAAAATAAGAAGATCAGCAATTTAAAGAATGGCTATTAGAGAATGAAAATCCTGCATCTTGTAATTCTAGGAGTTGCCATTGCAGTAGTAATTACTACCTTTTTTCTTTATACGCTTTCATTGTCAGAATTAAAAAACAAGGAATCAAAAAACAACGAATTATGTTATACTAGGATGATAGTTATCTATGCGGAGCCTGCTAAATACAATCAAACTATAATTTTAAACGCCTTGAGAAATAATCTATCAAATGACAACTTTGGAGATTACCACGGTCCAAATTCTTGGTGGCAATCTGTTGATATTAGTACAACAGACAAACACGTAGTCAATCTACTAATTCCAAGTGTAGATGGAAAAACAATCAACATGACAAAGAAAATCATCAGTAAAATAGACGGAGTAGGAGAGATATTTTCAAGTACGGCTGAATG
>VBPL01000018.1 GCA_005877205.1 Nitrososphaerota archaeon | reverse complement strand
ATTGTAATTGGTATCATTGTCTGATATGGCAATTCCTGGTGGCAGATACACTACCGTGATTTGTGCACAACATGGTGGATCATTTCTTACTCGTATCGGTGTAAGAGTGAGATTTGAGGGAACCTTGGTAGGGAGCGATACCCACCACATTCCAGTCATTGCTTTAGCGTGCTCAAGTGAATCCTGTTTTCCCATAGAACTTACAGGAATAGGCGGTCCCAAACACGGTTTGTCAGAGGGTGCACATCTTGCTTCTGCATATAAATGATTTTCCACGATTAAGGAGACCGCAATTAAAATGATTACCAGGATTTGAATTTTCATTTAATTCAAATTCTTTTTTTTACATAAAAAATTGGCGTAGCTTTCTTCTAGTTTTTTGCTTCTACTGTACACTAAATTGCGTAATCATAGTATAGATTACGAAGGTTCTAGAATTGTATTGCGTAGTCCTATATCAGATTACGAAGATTCCTCTGTTTCACATTTGTTCTTGATTTAAAGCTTAAAATCAGGACATTTACGGCATAAACATACGCAAAGGAAATACCGTTTTCTACTTGAAGTTGGAATTATCGTCTCTTCATTTTACGTTGCAATGTTATTTGTTCCAATAATTGAAGTACGTGTAGTTGTAAGCTGTATATCCCCCAAACAAATCATAACTATTCCTCCCACATGTTATTCGCCTAATGATATCACACTCACAGATTCGTCTCTTAACCAAACTCCAAAGTTAAAAGATGCATTAGATAGGGCAAATACAATGCCACCAAATATTTCAGGTACCAAGTTGTACAGTGTTAGTTTTAACAAAATTGAGTTTGACACTATGAGCAAGATGCTGATTAGTACCGGCGAAGGCAAAGATATGGCGAAAAGAAGTCTCTATTCTAATCCTAATCAGATACTTTGGCCAAATCCATCAAACGTCGTTTTCGTAAATTATCAGAGAAACGAATATCAGATAATAGTTGATTCTCCGTTGCCACTCGATTTTTGGTGGTGGTACTAGGAATTTTCTTTATGTATGCTCAAAAAAGGTGGCGTATCAAAATTTTCATGCTGGTATAACCAAAGATCCCTTTGTGGTACCATTGCGTAGTCTCATATACGACTACGCAAAATGGCCCAATTTTTAATGAATACCCCCGATGGAAATTGATTAAATCTTTGTTTAATCTACAGAAACGAAGGGTCTGGGTCCTAAAAGATTCGAAACCGTACAAAACTAGTATATCATCTAAATAGCGAAAGGGTTTTTTGTTAAAAAGTTGGAAACTGGCAAGATTTAGTTTCCAAATGGGTGTCTGATTTCCCCTAGTCTACCAAAGTTTTGGGAAGCGAAAATTTTCCTTCGTGTATTTTGATACAATTTTCCTCATAGTATAATGTATTTTTGGGATTTTTGTGATTCTCTTAGGGAAAGAAATGTTTGACACAGAGTCGACTCGATGAGAAAAGCAGAGTATTTTTTGTGATACTCTATGAGGAAACTCTATGGCTAATTTTTGGAAATTTCGAATATCACACTTAATATCACGCTATTTGTGATGTTTTGTGTCTATCCCTTAGTATCTGGATACCTTGTTTTTGTGATATGAAAATATCTTGGAAAAGAGCAAGTGAGGGGTTTTTTAAAAATTAGTACGACCTTTTCTATTCACAGTGCTTTGCAAATCTTTTGGGTTTCCAAGATCACGAAGAGTAAGGTCATTCTCACGTTTTGAAATTCCATATTTTTGGCAGTAGTCAATTTCAGGTTCATCTATTTCATAGGGTGTGCCATCAGGTTTTGTTAGAGCAATTCCGGCATCTTTTAGCATTCTTGCAAGGCCTTGGACTAAATCATGATCAACATCAAACTTTTTCTTTAGAGTTCGGATTTTTCACTCTCAAGTTTTCTTATCTTGATCTTATCTCTTTCTGAATCGTCTACGGTAAGCTCAAGTATTGCCTTTTTGAATTCTGCAAAACATTCATCCTTTGTGGGCTTTAGATATACACCGTCAAGTCCTTTTTTATGATGCATTAATTTCTCGGCTATGTTTGAATTAATAGCACCGTCAAGTTTCAGAATGGTGTTGAACCTCTTCCTAAACCCATAAAATATTGCTTTGTCGTATCTTTCATCGATTTTCGTTCTCTCAATACCAGCAGATTTTATGGCAAGCTCCAACGCATCATAAACTCCATGAAGTGCCAGATGTCTATTTTTTACCCGTCCGGTTCCTACCTTTGAATATGTCGCAAACAGCGGCGTCTCTTTATCTAATACTTCTCCATTGAGCTTTCTTGAATTAAGGTAGGCATCAAGAGCCTTTCTGCCCTCAGGAGTCAGAAAGATCCACTGACCAGCCTTGGAGTTTTCTGAAAAACCGTCAGGTGAGTTATCATAAACTCTTATGGCATAACAGCCAGTATCTTTGCCGTTTTCGTCATATTGAACGATTAGATGTTTCATCCGCAATATAGGATCTGTAATGACCTGTGGCCTTGCACCTGAATCCTTAAAGAAATGAATGATTGCTTTTGTTCTTAGTTTTTTTGTACCTCCTAGCATTCGTTTGATTTCTGCACTAGTATAAGGCACGCTTCCTGATATTTCATCGGACTTGTTCCTGTTTTCCCTCACTAATCCTAATAGCGCTTTTTTATGATACAATCTGCGATTCATGTCCAGGAATTTCATAACACCTGCTAGCATCTTCTTTGTGGTGGCTCCCTTGAGTCCTTGCTCAGACAGACTCATTACCCAATCCTCAAGATGATTTTGTAACTCGTCTGTTCTCAGCTTGATTATTTCGTCGTAGCTGAGATTGGCATGGGAGCAGAATCTGTCTAATTGTTTCTTATAATCAAGATAGGTTTTTTCCTCCTCTATACCGTTTCTAAAACGTCTTAGGGCTTGGAATTCAACCTCTTTGCCTTTTTGCACACATTTCTTAGGTTAATACATTATTTATTTAGGATGTTTATAGGGAAATAAGTTTAATTCTTTAGCATCATTTTAACAGACGTTGAATCGTCAAATAATTGCAGAGCTCATAGAAAAAGATTACAGCTCCGTACAAAATAAGATTGGGACCTTCCTACAAGACGAGATTGCAGAAAGAAAATGCCAAGGTGTTGTTTTTGGACTAAGCGGCGGTATAGATTCCACAGTAATAGCAATGCTTTGTGCAAAATTTGCTAAAGAAAAATCACTTGCCATAATAATGCCTAGCTCAAAAATCACGCCAAAAGTCGATACCGAAGATGCAATCAAGATCGTTGATACTCTTGCTCTAGAATACAAGCTAATCGATATAGGATTCATTCACAAGGAATATTCAAAATACTTGGAGCCAAATCCGTTGGCGTTTGGAAATCTTGTGGCAAGAATAAGGGCCAATATATTATACTATTATGCAAATGCGCGGAACTACCTTGTACTCGGATCTAGTGACAGAAGCGAATTTTTGACTGGATATTTCACAAAGTTTGGCGATGGCGGGGCAGACTTGCTGCCAATAGTATCGCTTTACAAGACTCAGATTCGTGAATTTGCAAGATTTCTCAAAGTATCACCTAGCATAATTACCAAACCAAGTGGTCCGCACTTGTGGGAAGGTCATACTGTTGAGACTGAGTTGGGTCTAGGCTACGACGAGATAGATGTCATTCTGCACTGCGTAGTAGATAAGAATCTCTCAGTAGAGGAGACTGCAAAGATTGCAGAAATACCCCTTTCAGATGTAGACAAAATTTACCAAATGTACAAAAGAAGCGAGCACAAGCGAATAACGCCAAAGGCGTGTACCCTATAAGTGATAGATTTTGAAAATTTTCGATACACTATCAGCAGCAGAAAAGGAATTAGATATTTCTGGAATCGTTAGAATCTATGTTTGTGGAGTAACGGTATATGATGAAAGTCACATAGGTCACGCAAGAACAATAATAGTTTTCGATACACTACGTCGATTTCTGGAATCAGATGGCCTCAAGGTAAAATTCATTCAAAATTTCACTGATGTGGATGACAAAATAATAAACCGAGCAAAAGCTGAAAATGCCTCCGCTGATACGATAACTACAAAATACATAGCAAGCTATTTTGATGAATTTGACAGGCTGAACGTAAAAAGAGCTGATTCGTACCCCAAGGCAACTGAACATATTAACGATATGATAAGCTTGATCAAAGGTCTGATTGATAAGGACTTTGCATATGTATCAAAAAATGGTGTTTACTTTTCAGTATCAAAGTTTAAAGAATATGGAAAGCTCTCAAAGAAAAAAATCGATGAGCTAATTGCAGGAGCAAGAGTAGAGGTTGATGAGACCAAAAGAGATCCACTAGATTTTGCATTATGGAAATTTGCTGACGATTACCCAAGATGGGAAAGTCCGTGGGGTCATGGAAGGCCAGGTTGGCACATAGAATGCTCTGCCATGTGTCTAAAGCATCTTGGCTCAGACTTTGAGATCCATGGTGGAGGACGAGATCTCATATTTCCACATCATGAGAACGAAATAGCGCAATCAGAGTGTTATACTGGTAGAAATTTTGCCAAAATATGGATGCATGTTGGAATGGTTACAATTAAAGGCGAGAAGATGTCAAAATCTCTTGGAAACACAAAATCCGTAGATTTTGTTCTTAAGAAATGGGGTCCTAACATAATTAGACTGTTTTGTCTCTCAGGTCATTATTCAAAGCCAATAGACTATTCAGAAGACTTGCTAAAGGAGACGATAGCGAAATGGCGACAGGTAGAAAATTGTTATGTTGAATTAACTCATCCAGAAAAAGACGAATTATCCAATCCCCCGCCCAATCTGAACATAAAAGTCATTCAGCCAAAAATTGCCCTGTATAAAGAAAATTTCAATGATGCTTTGAAATCTGATTTTAACACTCCTTTAGCACTCAATTTCTTCTTCTCTATTGTAAACGAGGTGAACAATTTAGCTGCTCACGACTTCGTTACTGAATCTATTTCCAATTCAATATTACCAGAGTTCAAGAAAATCTTGGAAGTTCTTGGTTTGAAAATTACAGAACCGCCACATGAAGAATCTAACAGAATAGAAGAATTAATTGCCAAACGTAACGCCTTTCGTACACAAAAAAAGTATCAAGAAGCAGACGTGATTAGAGAACAGCTAGAACACGTGGGAGTGATCCTGATAGATCATAAAGGGAGAACACTTTGGATAAAACAGGAAAAAATATGTTCAGAAGTCTAGGATTTTTTTGTCTTTGCACTCACTAATGAAACAATATCTCTGTCTCGTAGTTGATAATTCACAGGCAATCGTACACCATACCTGACATCCTTTGCATAAAGCAGCCCTTTTGTAAGATCTGAGTGAATTTCTTTAGCCAAATCTTCTACTGTAGAACCATCCTTCATCAAGATAAGATCTGGTAAAACTCTTCCTTTTCTATCTGAAAGTTTTTCTGGATTGGCTACTGGATATATGGAATTCATTTTTAATAACTTAAAGACAGTGACGTTAATTGCAAACTGTACTCCTGTCCTCATATATTCCCCCAAGATTCCTTTTGTGATAAAATCAAGGGCTTCAAGTTGTTTTTTGTTCAGCTTATCCTTTTGTAGTATTTCAAATTGCTCTGAGCCAGGAACATATTTTATGAGTCCTTTCTGTTCTGCACGTCTGAGTGATAGTTCACTATCGGCACTTGCAGGAACTATTATCGTATCTACATACTTTTCCCGTAACCTATCAAAGTTCTTGTCTGCACCAGGTAGATCGATTTTATTTGCTACTATCAGTGTAGGTTTTGATATTCTTCTAAGGTAGACCGCAAATTTTTTGCTGTCATGCATATCAAAGTTATCAAAGTGTTTGTTCTCTAGACCTGTTACTTTTAACGCTTCTTTCACATGACTTTCCTTAACTCCAATTCCCCTAAAGACGTCTGTTATTGCAATAAGTTGTTCTGTCTCAGCGTGGACGAGCTTTGATATCTTATCCCTATTACCTTCTAAAAGTTTTAGGTACCACATGATTAACTCTTCCTCAATATCTGAGACATCAGCTATCGGGTCACCCTTACCGACATCAGTAATTCTTCCTGCCGCGTCAACACTTGCTGAAACGTCTACTACGTGCAACAAGGCGTCTGATTGGGTAGCAATAGAGAGAAATTGATTTCCCAATCCCTTCCCTGCCCATGCATCTTTTATCAGACCCGGCAAATCAATTAGTTCTACTGGGATTAATCGCCACCCATCTACGCATTTTGAGTTTTTTGGATCATCTTTGACGTTTAACTCTGTGTGAACACATGGAGTAATTGCGTTACCTGTAGCTCTTTGAGGTTTCTTTGTTGTAAATGGATATGATGAGATTTCTCCACCTGCCAGAGTTGCAGCATTGAAAAAAGTCGTTTTACCTGTATTTGTTTTACCTATAAGGCCAATTTTTATTGGCATAAATTCCCCTGATAATCCTTGCTATTTATCTCTGCCGTAAATTATTCATTTTGAGTCCCCAAGTTCTTAGTTGAATTTTTGATTTCGTCAGAGTACCAGGAGATTTGCTTTAGTTCTTCATCAGTTAGTGTTTGGTTCCACTTTTCTAAAACAATCTGCAAAATTTGCGAACCATTGTACAGTAGACTCCAGTATGGATGGTGTTCAGCTACAGTGTACGCAAGTTCGGTGAGTTCTTCTAGTCCTGCCTTTGCTAAAGCCAAGGCATCTGATCTCGCACCACATATTCTGACAATGTTAGAATCTAGATCAGAGTAAGTCTTTACCAAGACATTTTCCTGTTCAAATGATTTTATCAGCTCTAATAGCGCATCGTGGAATTTGGAAAAATTCTCAGTCATTTCTCAAAAAAGTCTTTGATGTTCCGCGAGCATGCATCTGTTAAAGACCACTTGTATTCCAGCTTTTTCTGCAAGAGTTTCTGCTTCTGGATTGTGGATTCCTTCCTGTAACCAGACAACTTTGGGCTTTATCCTAATTGCCTCTTCAACTACTGATTTTACTTGGTCGGATGGTCTGAAAACATCAACAATGTCTATAGGCACTGCGACGTCCAAAAGCTTGGCATAACATTTTTTTCCAAGGATTTCAGTAGCGGTGGGATTGACAGGTATTATGTTGTAACCCTTCTCGTCTAGATATTTTGGTACGTAGTGTGCTGCCTTTTCTGGGTTTTTTGACATCCCTACAACGGCTATATTTTTTAAGGAATAGAATTTTTTTATCTGTTCATCCGTATGCGAATCTTTTTCCATACCATTAGATAATATAACTCGGCTTAATATCTTGTCGAAGAACAATTTATAGGGAGAATTTCTGTTTGTTATTACGTGGAACAAGAACCAAGTGATGTAATAGTTCTGAATGCAATAAATCAAGGAGCAAAAAAGTTTGATAGAATTGCAAAGAAAGCAAAGATCGAAAATAAGGAATTGAACAATTTACTTGAACGTCTTGAAAGTAAAGCATTGATCACTATAGTGGAAAAGAAGGGTTTCTTCGGACCAAAAAAAGAAATAATGTTAACAGAAAAGGGTCACAAGGAGTTGAAAGAAAGAAAGTTTGAGCTACAAAAAAATTGGGATCAGATGGTTACAATGTGGAAGAGCGGAGATAAACAGAAGCTTCAACAGTACGTGGATGACAATCGTTCCATCCTGCCTGCTATGATGTTCCTTGGAATAGTGGACATGATGATGTTCTCCACAATGATGACTTTCATGGGTCTTGCCATGGCAAGTTTCATACCAGACCAATACATGCAAGATGCTGGAAATGTAGATATGTCTCACGACACAGGACAAGATTATAGTGGAGGAGATTTCCATGGTGACGGTGGCCCTGGCGACATGGGCGGCTTTGATGTTAATTTCTAAATCATAATTGTTAGACTGGAATTTTAAAAAATAAAATTGAAAATTCTACTCTTTAGCAGCCTAGTTTAGACATAACCATCGTTGTTATAGTAGAATCCACTTGCGCATTCTGAAGTGCGTTCTTCACTATAGTACAAACATTCGATGGTGTTTGATTGCTGGAAGTAGCTGGCATAGATGGCATCGATGGTTTTGTACCACTTGCTTGTGCATTCCTCTGCGCATTGTTAAGTTCTTCTGCCATTTTTTCGTGTTCACCTGCTTTGCATATGTGATCTCCACACACCTTACTGTTACCTAATCTAGCCGTTGTGTGACTATCATCGAAGGTATTTCTTGTGAGTGCGATCGCTGGAGGAATTGCTACAAGAACAAACGATGCCACTAGAACGGCTATTGTGAACAGAAGTAATGCTATCTTCTTCGACATCATTTTAGCTTCCCCATGCGCATATAAAAGAATTATGAATCTTATTGATTAATTATAAAAAAGATGATCGTTAGTTGTGCGCATCAACAGTGTAGCTTACTTGGAAGGGAGTAGAATTCTTTGTGTGTACTGCTATTGCATTACCAGAGAACTGCCACGTTCCCATTTGTGTTCCAGGTTCTACGAACACCAAGGCGAACCATGTCTTTCCATCCATTGTATATACTAGCTGTCCTTTTTTGTCGCTAGGATCGATTGGGCCTATCAACGAAACTAATTGTACGGGCTCTGATGCCGAGTATGTTAGAATCCCATGATATGCTTTGTCGCTTGGAGGTAAGATCAATGCTAGTTGATGTGTCTCATGGCCTTGACCCGGATCTTGGACGGAGGTTAGAGTTCCTGTCTTAACTGCGTCAGAAGCCGATGACTCCATGTAGCTTACAGCAAAGCTTACCGTGAATGGACTTGGTTGCGGATAATGAACTGCCAATGCATTACCACTAAACGAGAAGCTACCCGTTGTCTGATTGGCGTTTATCAGCGTTAGAGCAAACTTGGTCTTACCATCTGTAGTCCAGATTTGCTGTCCTTTATCATCACTTGTACCCAGAGGACCTGTAAGTTCCACCAGCTGTAGTGGTTCTGATGAAGTCCATGAAATCACGCCGCTGTATATCTTGTCACTTGGTGGCAGAATTACTGCAAGTTGATGGCTTTCATGACCTTGCCCTGGATCTTGGACTGATGTTATAGTGCCAGTCTTAGTTATCCACACAGGAGCTTCTATTATCGGCGTTGTCTGCGGCATGTTCTGTCCTTCCGACATGTTCTGAGCTGGAGGCGAGGTTGGTGTTGTAGTTGGTGTTGTAGTTGGTGTTGTAGTTGGTGTTGTAGTTGGTGTTGTAGTTGGTGTTGTAGTTGGTGTTGTAGTTGGTGTTGTAGTTGGTGTTGTTGTATGTCCGACCTGAGCACTGTTAATCTGCTCCATCATTTTTTGATGTTCCCCTGGTGCACAGAGGTGATCACCGCACACCTTGTTGTTACCAAAACGTGCGGTAGTATGATTATCATCGAATGTGTTTCTAGCCAATGCATTTGCCACAGGTAATGTGGTTATCGTTACTGACGTTACCAAAACTACCGTAAAGAACAGCACAACCGGTAACTTTGACGACATTACCTGACTTTCGAGACTGAATATAAAAGAATTTCGTAGATTCTCTGTCACACACAAAGAAATAGATACTAAATGATTCGAAGATGAATTGGTGTATGGTTGCAAAAATTGGATCAAAGGCACCTAACCTTAATGTGTCAAAGTGGGTTCAAGGATTACCCACTAACATTGATAAAGAAAAAGACAATGTAGTTCTAGTTGAAGTATTCCAAGTCAACTGTCCGGGTTGTTTTCTATACGGAATTCCCCAAGCAATCAACATTTACCAAAAGTATCACAAAGAAGGTGTAACAGTTCTTGGAGTTGCTACCGCATTTGAGGATTTTGATAAAAACACTCTACAAAATCTAGAACTTTTACTCACAAAAGGAGAAGTGATAGGTGAAACTCTAAAAGCACTTGGTCAGTATGGTCAACTGGTTGGAGGCAACAAGATGCCTTACAAGATTCCATTCCCTGTAGCAATTGATATGCTAAAGAAGGAAGA
>VBPL01000022.1 GCA_005877205.1 Nitrososphaerota archaeon | reverse complement strand
TATTACAACCCCATAATGACAATTGATGTAAGTAAAAGTCCCTATATCAAAATTTTTGCCTAATTTCAATTTTTCAGGATACTGTACAATATAATTGTAAATTGTCAGTTTACTGTGTTTTATAACAGGCTTTGCCCATTTTTTTTTCATGACTTTCATTGTATAATCAATACAATATTTATTTTTCTAACACTAGTCATTTAATTAGCCGAATAACGGCGTAGATTATCGTTGATTCAACGGAGAAGATTATTTGTTAATGTTTTCTTCCAAAATTTTGGTAACTCGTAACAGGCCTTTTCCGTCAAGAATTTTGTTGTCTGCTAGATTCATTTTTCTTCTTTTTAATTTATCATTTAAAATCTCAATAACGGTTCTCCTAATCAGATCTTTCTTCACGTTTCTCCAAAATCCTAGATTTTTAGCAAATCCTTTTGACTCAAACGTTTTTGCATACGGCTTTTGATGCTCTACTGCAGCAATACAAATAGTTGGAATCCTCTGAACAGCAAGCTCAAATAAAGTACTTCCAGCACCAGATATAACTACATCACCTTTCAGAAATTCATTCCAAATTTTCTTTGGAGAGAATATGAGTGAAAAATTTTTATTATTTTTTACAATTTGATTCAATTTGCTCAAATTTTTAAAAAATGGTCCAATAATAATTGTTGTTTTTATATGATCAATTTTTTCTAATCCCTTTGCTAGCATCAGACTTAATTCATGTGGATCAGAACCACCTATTGATACTACGACATTATATTTTTGTTTGTCATAAATATCACTCAATTTCTTTTTATGCTTTCTAAATTCATTATCCATTATCCAATATTTGGATCCAATGAATATCTTAGAAGCCTTGTTAATTATTTTATATGTTTGATATTGCTTTATCATTGTACTTTTGAAAATTATATCCGCATATGCTTTCTTGCACCATGCATCATCTAATAATATTACTTTCAAATGTTTATTCATTAAATTTTTGGAAATTTGTTCTCCATATTCACGCATATCAATTATCACGGTTCCACATTTTCTAAAATTCAGTATTCTAGATATTCGATGAGAATAATCACGATGTAAATCAAATTTTGGAATTAATAAATAAGCGAATTTTCTTGATTTTAGCTCGTGAATTGCTGATTTGTTACGATTTATTATGAAAACAATTTTGTAACCTTTTTCTCTCATTGCTTCTGCGATTGTAACTGATCTACTAAAATTACCGAATCCTTTTGATTTATCAGTTATGCAACATACTGCAATTTCTTGTTTCGATGTTGATTTCAATGATATGCCTTATTAATTAACAAAAATTTAAAACATGTCCCACAAAAGCAGTGTACCTTTTTTTACATTTTTATTTATTGTCATTCCTACTATTGTATCAAGAAATATTGGAGAAATTCCAGTTCCTGGTCTAAACACACTTAACATTGATTTTTTTATCTTCGTGCCAGACTGTATATTTGTAGATGTACCAATACTTTTTCTCATTAGATTTTTGAATTTTTCTTCAGATTTTGTAGGACCATGCCTAGGTGTGCCTAATGATTTTTCAATCATTCTAATTTTAGAAACTAGTTCAGAAAATTCCTTTGGATCAGAAGATAGTTTTTGATCTGGTCCTTCCATCTTTTTATTCAAAGTAAAATGCTTTTCTATCATACACCCACCTAAAGAAACTGCCGCTAGACAAACTTCATTTCCAATAGAGTGATCGGAATATCCTACAGGAACGCCAAATGTCTTTTGTAAGAAGTTAATGGTGGAGAGATTTGCATCTTCTATAGGTGTAGGATAACTCGAATTACAGTGAAGTAATATAAAGGGACAATTTTCCTTTTTCACTATTTCAACTACTGATGCTATTTCTGAGATTGTAGTCATCCCAGTAGAAATTATCATAGGTAGCTTAAGTTTTGCCACAGTTTCAATGAGTTCGTGATTAGTTACTTCACCAGATGCAATTTTCATAGTTCTGACACCAATATCATAAAGTAGTTTTGTTGATTTTTTTCCTAATGGCGTAGAAAAAAATTCTAGGCCATTTTTTTGCGCATGTTTCTTTAGTTCAACATGTTGTTTTTTTGTAAAGGACCATTTTTTACATAAATTATACCATTCAGGATTTAATGTTTCTGAAAATAATTCCTCAGGAATAATAGTTTGAAATTTGATAGCGTTAACACCGCAATTAGCACTGCTTTCTATCATTTCTTTTGCTATTTCCATATTCCCATTATGATTAATTCCAGCTTCTGCTACAACATAAACTGGTTTTCCTATATCAACATCATATTTTCCGATTTTCAATGTTTACGATTTCCTTCATAACTATTTATCATTTTTCAACAATTCAGTAATAATTTCATCTTTAAAGTTATTTGCAATTTGGAAAAAGAAGTGATATGAATAATAACTATCTATATATATTAAATATTTATCAAAGTAAATTTCTATTAGATTCAAAATATTCAGATACTGATGTAATAAGGTATTCTTTTTCTTCTGAAGTCATGTTTGGATATATGGGAAGCGTCAATATTACTTCAGCAATTTTTTCAGTAATTGGTAAAGAGTCATTTTTTGTTCCAAATGTGTTCATGTATAATGAGGTAAGATGAATCGGAGTAAAATAGATTTTAGAAAAGATACGTTTTTTGATAAGATGGTTGTGTAAGTCATCACGTATTTTTTTATCAGGCAGTTTTATTGTATACATTTGATAAATATGCTCATACCCAGAAGGTGGAGTAGGAACTCGTATTTCAGAATGTTTTGAAAGTCTTGATGATATGTATTTTGCATTATTTTGTCTCATTTTTATTATTTTATCAAGTTTAGCCATTTGAGAAATCCCTAACGCAGCAGTTAGGGATGACATTCTCCAATTATATCCTATTGTAGCATAGGTTGCCTCCAAGGGATTATCAAAATATCTAATCGTATCGGTTCTTCCATGT
>VBPL01000021.1 GCA_005877205.1 Nitrososphaerota archaeon | reverse complement strand
CAGATTGTTATGCTTTGCAACTTGCTGAATTTCAAGAATTTTGCATGAGAGACCACCATAATCCATTGGAACAATGGCTTTTGTATTAGAAGTTATTTTATTAGAAATTAAAGTTGGATCAAGACCAAAGGTTGCATCCTCTATATCAGCAAAATTTGGTTGTGCACCTACAAAAAGAACTGAATTTGCGGTAGAGATAAACGAAAAAGATGGTACTATAATCTCATCGCCTTTTCCTAAACCATATGCCAGAAAAATGGCGTGTAAAGCTGAAGTGCCAGAATTTAAAACAGCACAATAATCAACTCCAACAAAATTTTTAATCATATTTTCAAGTTCATCAATTTCTGGTCCTATTGCCCATTTTGTACCACGTTTAATTATCTTAGTAATTAAATTTACATCTTCATCGTCAGTGTAAATCTTGTAGAGTGGAATTATCCAATCATCTACAAGTCCCTCATTTTGATTCAATCAAATGCTTGTAAATACAAGATATTCTTAACTCTTTTTAGCAACTATCCATAGATGTGATGATAGTGTATTATCTGCAAGAAAATTCTGAAAAGCTTTCCCAACGGTTTCCCATTGTTCAATAAGAAGATATTTCAAAAATGGCTGATTCGATACGCCTAATTCACCAGTTAGTATTTTTTTTCGTACAAGTTCTGCATCAAGTTTACCTGGAGTTAGCACTTGAATTATTTCAAAACCACAATTAATTAAAAGTCTGCTAAGAGATTTAGGATGGAAGTAATTAAGATGATTTGGTCCAGTGATACCATCGGCTAATTTACCTAATGTAAGTAAATCAAATCCTTTGATATTTGGTGTTGTTATTATAAATAAGCCTCCTTTAGATAATTTCTGGCCACAGGTATTAACAAAATCTTTTGGCCAAAAAAGATGCTCAATTAGTTCAAAACAAGTGATGACACTCACATTGTTAAGATCGATATTTTCTACAGGTTTTTCAATTACATCTACGTTCTTTTGTCTACAGGCTTCGGCTAGATCTTTTGATGGCTCAATTGCTATCACTTTCTTGAATACACTAGATTTTTTTATTTCCTCACAGAAAGTCCCAAAACCAGCTCCTACATCAAGCAAAACTTCTGTAGGAGCATTGTATCTTTTACAAAGTTCAATGACTCGTTCTACTCGTGGAATAAAAATCTCAGTCCGTCTAACGTTCTCAGTAATAGAAAAAATTTGTTTCCAGTGCTTAATACATCCAGAACTTTCGTAGAACTTCACTAATAATTCAAAAGAAGGTCGTGGATTAATAAAATATGTTTCACACTCAAGACATTGAACGAAATTGAATCCAGTTTTTTCAAATACAAATTGTTGCTTACTGGATTCACACGCAGGACATGATATCTTTACGAATTCGTTGCTATGATTCATTAATAGTTGTATGTCTTCGGCAAGTAGCTTGTGATTTTCCCGAATTAGATAATCTGGTCTTATGTTTTCTTCTTTCATCCTCTCGACATAATCCATTTGTCTCTTATGTATTTATTTCGGGATTAATACCATAGATAACACCATTTTTACACATTAGCAGAAAGATTAAATTTGAATTTTAAACCCTTAATCAACAATGCAATATTGTTTAAGGTGTTGTTATCCTGCCAATACCAGACCACATTTAATAATTGATGAAATGGGAGTATGTGCCTCGTGTCGTGCATTTGAACAAAGGGCAAGCAAAGATGAAAATTACTGGAATAATAAGAGAGAAGAGCTTAAGAAGCTACTACAAGAATACAAAGAAAAGGCAAGAAAGAACGGAGCCTCGTATGATTGTATTATACCTGTAAGTGGTGGCAAGGATAGCCATTACCAAACTTATCTTATCACACAAGTCTATAAAATGAGGCCTTTATTGGTAGCATACAATCATGGATATAATTCAAGATTAGGTCTTCGAAATATAAATAATCTAGTAAATCAGTTTGGATGTGATCTTCTGAGATATAATACTAATCCGAAAACTGCTAGGAAGCTCTCTTTGTTCATGCTATCAAAAGTAGGAGATATGACATGGCATCATCATTCGGGAATATACTCATTTCCATTTCAGACTGCTGTAAGATACAAAGTGCCACTTGTTATCTACGGGGAAGATGGAGGAGGTTACTGGCAAGGTATGTTTAATCTGGATGATCAAGTTGAATTTACACAAAAACACAGACAAGAAATTGCCATGCGAGGATTTGAACCGGATGATATCTTGAATGATGCAGAGAATAAGGACATAACCAGAGCAGATCTTGCTCCGTTCTTTTTTCCACCAGATGAAGAAATAGAATCAGTAGGTGTGAGAGGGATTTATTTATCAAATTATGATCAATGGAATCAAATAGAACACGCAGAATTAATGATCAAAAAGTACGGATTTCAAACTTATCAAAGCAGTGAACAAACCTTTAATTTACACAGTTCAATTGACGATTTATTTGAGGGCACTCACAATTATCTCAAATACCTAAAGTTTGGATATAGTAGGTGTACCGATCATGCTTCTATGGAAATTAGATATCAAAGAATGAGCAGAGAAGAAGCCATAGAAATGATAAGAAAGTATGAATATCTCAAGAGACCGAAAAATTTAGACCTTTTCTTAAAATTTGCAGGAATAACTGAAAAAGAATTTTTAGATAAAATTGATCATTTAAGAGATCCTCAGATATGGGAAAAGGATTCAAAAGGCGAGTGGCACCAATTAGATTGGGTAGGTAATCACATTTGGGATAAAGGTGTGGAAGATGCACGATTACCAATTAAAGAAAAATGGCGTTTTATGACGTCTGCACCGTACCAAGATCCTCCAGTTAATTATTCATATGGAGAAGACGAAGAAATAATATCCCTGTGAATCGTATTTTTCCTATACATGTTAGCCATTGTAGATTATGGAATGGGGAATGTTCGTTCCATTTATAATGCATTTAATCTACTAGGCGAAGAAGTTTGTATTACTGATGACAAAAACACATTATCTAGTGCAGAAGCAATCATTGTTCCAGGAGTAGGAGCTTTTTCTGATGGTATGAAAAATCTGAGGGAAAAAAATCTCTTAGAAATTTTAGAAAAAGAAGTAATTGAAAAAAAGAAGCCTTATCTGGGAATATGTTTGGGACTTGAATTTTTGGCAGAAAAAAGCCTTGAGGGAGGATCACATACTGGATTTGGATGGATAAAGGGAACAGTAATTAGACTTCAGCCAAACACTCCATCTTTAAGAGTTCCTCACATAGGATGGAATGATACTATGGTTTTAAAAAAAGAAGGATTGTTTAAAGAAATTCAAAAACCTACATTTTATTTTCTTCACAGTTATTACCTAAAAGTTGATGAGTCTGAAAAGAATATAATTACTTCAATCTGTGATTATGGAGGTAATCAAATTACTGCCACTTTGCAAAAGGATAACATTTATGCTGTACAGTTCCATCCCGAAAAAAGTCAATCCACAGGCATAAAATTACTAAAGAATTTCTTGGATGATATAAGGAAATAATATGCTCAAAAATAGACTAATTCCAAACATAATTGTTAATAACGGACATGTTGTTCAGAGCAGAAATTTCAAGCATACTAATGTGGTTGGTTACGCAATAACTGCGGTAGATTTTTTTAATAATTGGGCTGTGGACGAAATTATAATCTTGGATGTTAGTAGACAGCCTGGTAACCGAGATCAATTTCATAACATTATCCAAGGAGTGTCTAGGCGATCTTTTGTTCCCATGACTGTAGGAGGCTGGATAAGAGACACTACTGAAATAAATCAGTTTTTGAAAGAAGGTGCAGATAAAGTTTCTATAAATACAGAGGCAGTTAATAATCCTAATTTTATTTCTGACGCTGCAAAAATGTTTGGTTCACAATGCATAGTGGTTTCTATTGACGTAAAAAAAAATCAAGTTAATGAATATGAGGTTTTCATTGACAGAGGACGTAAACCAACAGGATTACATCCTGTAGAATGGGTGAAGGAAGTTGAAAAATTAGGAGCGGGAGAGATATTTCTTACTTCTATAGATCATGATGGAACCAAACAAGGTTATGATTTGAAATTATTACAACAAGTTTGTGAGAACGTTACAATACCTGTTATTGCCTTTGGGGGAGTTGGAAAATGGCAAGATTTTGTAGATGGGATTAAAATAGGAAAAGCGGATGCAGTATCAGCTGCAAATATTTTTCATTACACTCAACAGTCTACCTTTAATGCAAAAAAATACCTCGTTGAAGCAGGTTTAAACATGAGGATGCCGGAATTCTATAAATTGTCAACTCCAAGGAATCCAAAGTATACAGAAACTTATTGATACAATGTTTATCAATTAATTGTTACGAAGATCCTTTGCTGTGATTATTATATGGAATTAAGATTTCTAACCAAATATATCTAATGATGTTTTTCATTTATTTTTAAAAGATCTTTGTTTTTGTCTAACAGTTCAACTACATCTTGATATTTTATAATTGAGCCGTGTTCATAAAGTCTAGAAAAAATTTCAGATATTAGATAAAAATCCTCCATATTATCCACTGTCAATCTCCAATTAGGTCTAGCAAGTTCTGAAGGTGCAAAAACTTCTTTTATATCATACAGGCTTGGGTTTTGTCTGATATGATATGTTACATGTTCTCTGCTTAAGGGATCTTTTTGAGTATCATTTATTTTTTTAAGCGTATCAAAAGTGATTGCTTCAACAAGGTATCCTAAGGGATACGTTTGATGTATCATGTTTGATGCATAATTACAACGTGTTTCCTTACAAATCTGGATAACTTCATCAACTACAGTAGGATCTATTAACGGATTATCGGCTGTGATTCGTACTATTAAATCTCCATTGAACAATCGTGCACATTCATAATATCTTTCAAGAACATCAGTCGGGTTTCCACGATAACAGTCTATTCCAAGAGTTTTTGATAATTCTTCTATTTTATCGTCTTCAGTCAGATTAGTAGTTGCTACTATTATGCGATCAGTTAATTTGGAATGTTCCAAAAATTCAATAATGTGCTCAAGAATTGGTTTCCCTCGAATAGGCATCAAAACCTTACCTGGAAGTCTTGTAGAACCAGTTCGAGCTTGCACTATTGTCAAGACTGTCAATTAGAAAAATAGTAGAAGCTCTGGTAATTAAGATATTATTTCTGTCATATCATTGATTTTATAACATTTATAGAAACATGATTTAAAGACTCAAGTTATTGAATGATTATGATTGCCAAAATATGATAGGAACAAAGTTATTATTCAGCCCCTCCAAATCTTACAAGAATAGAACAAAATGAATTAATTAGGAACAGAAAAAATGAATCGAAAAACAAACATGAGTTTTAAAGCAATCATGAATAAGGAATTAAAAGGCAAAACAATTTTAATTACAGGTGGAGGAGGCAGTATAGGTTCACATTTAACAAAAAAAATTCTAGAATATCCAATAAAGACAGTAAGAGTCTTAGATATTGATGAACATGCATTATTTAGATTAAGTCGTTCTCTAAATGATTCTAGATTAAGATTACTATTAGGTAATGTCTTAGACAAAGAAAGGATCGAGATTGCAGCTAAAAATGTAAATATAATTATTCATTCCGCAGCAGTAAAAAATATAGAAATATCGGAATTCAATCCCATCGAAACAATTGACACTAACATTAATGGAACTACAAATATGATAAAGATGGCAATAAGGAATATGCCAGAAAAATTCCTCAACATAAGTACAGATAAAGCCGCGGATCCTTCAACCCTTTATGGAACTACAAAACAATTAAGTGAAAGATTAACTAGTTGGGCTGGTTTCCATGTTAAGACAACTAAATTTGCTTCTGTACGTTTTGGAAATGTTATTGAAACAAGAGGAAACGTATTTGAGATTTGGAACGAGGAATTAAAAAGCAAATTACCTTTATCAATAACTGATCCAAATATGAATAGATATTTTTTTAGCGTCGATGAAGCAGTGAATTTCATTTTACAATGTTTATCTATGATAAATGAAGGTGAAATTTTTGTACCTAAAATGAAATCATATAATATTAAAGAATTAGCATCAAAGATTTCTAAAAACCATAAGATCATAGGAGTCAGACAGGGCGAAAAAATGAAAGAAATATTGATAACTGAAGCAGAAAAAAAGCAAGCAAAAGAAAATCGAGATATGTGGATTATAAGTCCGTATGGCCATTAAATTATGTCCTATTAGAATTAAATTATTTTTCTCTACAGTTTGTTGAATTTCAAGTATTTTGTTTTTTATATTGTTGAATTTTGTTAAGATGTTCAATTGCTAATTTTTCAAAAATTGAATTGTATTTTTCTAAAAATGAATTCATTTTAGGTATAGGGATGCTACTACGTGCACTATTAAATTCATCAGAAAAATATTCATCAAATTTCAAATAAAGATCAGTCAAATCTATCTCAAATGAATTTTTTTCTATGAGATTGACATATTCGTTTAATGCAGAAAGATCAACTTCTTTCTTCAACATCACTTTGATAGCTTGAGGGAGCTCTTCAATATTTTTTAATCGGTATACAGACGGGAGCATAGTATAGCTGACATCAGCAAAAACAATTACAGGCTTATTGTAAAATGAAACTTCCAAGCCAGCGGTACCTGCAATAGTTATTAGCAAAGAACAGTTTTTCATTAATTCTTCATGATTAACTGTGGGATGAACTAGACGGACATTTGGAATATCTAAAAGTTTTTTATAATATGAAATATCTCTCCACGCGTTTAAGTACATGACTGCGTGTTCTTTCACATACAGTTGATAGTCAACTGGTAGAGATCTAGCTATCTGAGAAATCACTGTAAGTTGATTTCTATAAAATGGTGCGACAAGTAGAAGAGAGCGTTCGGGTTCATAGTGTAAAGGAAAATAAATAAACTTAGTATTTTTTTCTATTTTTCTGATAAAATTCTTATCAACAAAAGATTTTCTATAGAACCTTTTTAGAAAAACAAAATTCAATATGATCGGTAATTTTGTTCTACCAAAATGTGCATAGTAGTTTTTATAATCTTCGCTACTAACAGATGACAAATATTGTACATATTTTTTTATTTTCTTCCAAATTGGAAATTTCAATGTTGACTCCAATGTAGTTATTTCTTTTAACGCATGATATTTGTTCATATAATTTTGTAATTCAACAGTTGACCGGTTTGGACCACCAGTATCCATTGTGAAAAAATTAGTTGTATTATCATAATCGGAATAGATGGTATAACGGTATCCAAATCTGGTGGGACCCATCATTAAAGACTTAATTCCTAAAGCTTTGCACAAGTCCAATAAAAGTTGACTTTGATGAGAATCAGTTAATTTAATTATTAGAAAATCGGGTTTTATTTCTTGTAACACATTCTCGAAGAATCTGCATTCGTGTTCAAGTATTGATAAAATCTCGTCAGAGTCAAATTTATAAAATTTATTATATTCGTAAAAAAATCTCTCTCCTAACGCTATTCCCCAAAGATTAATTTTATACTTCTCTTCAAAGTATTTCAGGTATTCAACATCTGGTTTTTTTGTAGTTTTTGGAAGATGATCCCTATAATACCAAATTTTATTAAATTGTACTAATTTTTGCTTTTGAAAAAAAAATCTTGATCGAGGATCTATATCAATAACAGCATACATTTCACAATCATGCTTATTTTGTAAAAATTTTGCAATGCCAAAATGAATCCATTCCATATCTAGCAAAAACAAAATTTTATCTTTCATGATTTATCATCTCACGGTTTACTAATACATTTTTAGGCATTCCTATATTAAGAATGTCGTTATCTATATTCAAAAAAACTTTAACATAAAGTCAAACCGTTTGGTACTTAAGATACAACGATGAGTGGAATTAGAGTTACATATTCTGGCTTAATTTCTTTTGCTATAGGAATTGGAAGCGTCATAACAGGAATGATCTTCATACTTATCGTAACACGTCAGTTAACTTCTAATGAACTTGGCGCTTGGACTCTCATTGGTGGATTAATTACTTATATAATTATTTCAGAATCTGTAATTTCTTATTGGGTTACACGAGAAATCGCAAGAGGTACAGAATCAGGTAAAACTGCTGTTTTTGCAAGTGGAATTTTTTCTATTGTCGGAATTGTGATTTATTTATTAGTTGCTTATGTGGGTGCTGAGCAATTTAAGGTAGATAAAAACATCTTATTTTTTGCGTCAATATTAATACCTGTTATATTTTTAGATAGGACCTTATCATCAATTAATTTAGGCTGGAAGCCTCAGGCTGCTAGTTATGGTTCGCTTGCGTTTGAATACTTGAAAATTCCGGCTGGTATGATTTTTGTGTATTTTTTGCATTTAGGAGTTACTGGCGCAATAATAACAACATTTGTTGCGTATTTTCTCAGTACTATTATTTCATTGATCTATGCACGTAATAAAATTCGAAATAAAATTAGAATAGAGTTCTTGAAAAAATGGTTAAAGCTCTCCTGGCTTACATACTATCCCCAACTTGCAAATTTAATTTCAAAATTTGATGTTTTAATTTACACTCTCATAGTAGGTTCTGTTACCGGCCTTGCATATTATACAGCAGCAATAACGATTTCTTCTCTTGTTGCACAATCAGGTACCATCTCTAAAGCTTTGTATCCAAAATTACTAGAAGGCGACGGACGACAGTACCTTCAAGAGAATTTAATTCGTGTGTTTTATTTTATAATTCCTTTAACAGCACTATCAATTGCTTTTGCGAGACCTGCGTTATTTGCTTTAAATCCACTTTATGAGGTAGCTGCTATTGTGGCAATATTTATGATTATCAGAATATTTTTTACCACATTAACTGGAGTCTTCTATCCTGCACTTACCGCGATTGAAAAAGTGGATATTGATGAAAAAGCTACGTTCAGAGACTATCTTAAAAGTAAATTATTTTCTCTGCCAACTATTTCAATTATTCAAGCTAGTATCTATCTAATTTCACTGTCCATTGTTTTATTATTCTTGGTATCAAGTAGACTGGAGCAGATAAATCTTGTAATTTATTGGTCAATAATCATGGCAGTTACTGAATTTCCGCTTACGATTTATCTATACACATTAGTTAGAAAGAATTTTGTATTGAAAATAGGTCACGAAATTTTACTAAAATATTCCTTAACAAGCATTGGAGTTTTTGGAACAATGTATTTTCTCAGTACACAATTTCTGGAGTTTAAAAAGAGCATATTCGAGTTTTTGCCCAATCTTTTGCTATTTGTATTATCAGGTATGTTATGTTATTTTATGATCACATACTTGATTGATAATAGAACACAAGAATTATTCAAGGCAGTAATAAAGGAACTTAGGAAACGAAATTAAAAACATGGCTAATCAAGCAAAGCCTTTTGTAAATCAAGTGCAATTTTATTCCAACTAAAATTGTTTCTTATGTAATCCGAGAATGCCATTCCCATCTTTTCAGATAGTTGCCTAGAGTTTAACAAAGTTATCAGATGGTTTGCAAATTCCAATGGATCATTAGGATTTGCTAGAAAACCATAGAATCCATGTTTAATGATTTTTTCAGTTTCTGAGACTTTTGTAGCAACAACTGGTTTTCCACAAGCACCATATTCGAGTATTTTGATGGGATGTGCTGCAGCATAATATGGTTCGTTAGGAAAGGAGTCTACACAGACATCGGCACAAATAAGGTATGGTGGGATCTCTTCTCTGGATTTTCTACCTAAAAATGTAAAATTATTCGCAAATCCTTTTTCTTTGATTCTATTTTCCCATACAGACTTTGATCGAGCAGGGTCCCTATGATCTCCTATTATGACATATTTTACATTCTTTATGTTATCAATCACTTTTTGCGCAGAATTAATTATTATATTCAGATCGTGTAATGCGCCAGAAAATACAATTATCTTGTCCGCATTAAAAGAACTGCGTAGTCTTTGAATTTCGTTGTATTCATATTTAGCGGGATTAAATAATTCTAAATCTACACCGTTTGGTATAATGTATATCTTATTAGAATCGATCCCTTTTCTGAGAAGATCCTCTTTTAAATAATCTGTAATTGCCAAGATTTTATCCGCATCCTTAAAGGAACGTTCAACTATCATCTTAGGCCTAACATATACATGCAGATCGGCAAAATCAAGAACATGTCTGATTTTATGCTTTGATTTTATTCTCATTGCGGGCAGAGAGCTTCCTATTCCTGGCATATACGAATACACATAATCTACATGATTTTCTTTGATAAGTTTAGATACCACTTTTGTAATTACTGGCAGACAAAAAAGATAGTTGATATATTTACCGATACCCCGTCTACCTTTTATTTTTAACATTGGTGAAGGATGTAACTCTATTACATCAAGAGAATTTTCCTTAAATGATAAAACATTAGGTTTTTTGTGTTCTGGTCTAATTATCAATATAGTTACTTTATGACCAAGTTTCGAAAATGCGCTCATAAGTGAAAAAACGCGCGTGTAGTCCCCCCATTTTTGTGAGAGATCCACGTTACATAGTACAATTATGTTTATTCAGATCACACCGAATTTAAGAACCACCGATAAGTATTTTCAAGCCCTCTTTTGATGTTAATAGTTGGTTCATACTGCAACAATTTTTTTGCTTTAGAGATATCCATACTTCGTCTTTTGATGTGATCAAATTGTCTCATAGGCCTAAAGGTAATCTTGGATTTGCTATTTGTTATGCTTAAAATCAAACTAGCGATTTCTCTTATGGTAGTCTCTTTTCCTGTACCGAGATTAAAGACCTCGTAATTACTTTTACTTGATTTAGCAGCCAGAAGAATTCCGTTTACACAGTCATCAACATATGTGAAATCTCTTGTTTCTTTTCCGGTACCATAAATGATCAAGTCTTTTTTCTTCAAAGCATTTACCATGAAATTTGGGATTACATTTCTAAATTTTCCAGAGGGATCAAACGGACCGTAAGAATTTGAGAGGCGAACAACAGTATAATTTATTCCATATAATTCATGTATAACGTTACAATAATGCTCGCCTGTCAATTTGCTTGCAGCGTATGGGGTAGAAGGTCTTGGTAGAGTGTTCTCACTAAATTTAATGATTTTTTGATGACCATAAACAGATGATGATGATGAGTATAGAAACTTCTCGGGTTTTTGTCTTGCAGCCCTAAGTAATACTTGAAGCGTACCTTGAATGTTTACTTTTAGATCCTCTATAGGATCATTGACTGACAGTTCATTTGCAAACCTAGCCGCAAGATGAAAAACATAATCATAATGCCTAGCAAACACTTTCTCAAGTGTTCGTTGGTTCAGAATGTTTCCTTCTATGACCTTAAGATGTTTGTCTTGAGGTAGGTTTCCCCTTTTTGATTGAGAAAGATCATCTAACACTGTTACATTAGCTTTCAAATCTAATAATTTTCTGACAAGATTACACCCAACCGCACCGTTACCACCAGTTACAAGAACTGAAGAATCGGCAAAATCATTCATGTTTCATGAGTTTTATCTGCATCATTTATGTTTTGATCTTTCCAGCGTAACCCACAGCAACATACTGTATCCCAAGGTCTTCTGCTTCTTTCCTGTTGAAGATCCTTCTTGTATCTACAATAATTGGGTTTCTCTTCATAGTTTGCTGAATTTGTTTTAGATTTAATTTTTTAAATACATCGTGATCAGTAAGCACAACAAGAACATCAGACATGGACAAAGCTTTCCATATTTCAGATACTGTTTCTCCGCCAAAACTTTCAGTTGTATTGGGATCAAACACACGTACCACAGAACCGTTTTTTATCAATTGACAGATAACTTCTTTTGCTGGAGATAGTCTGGTGTCGCTAACATTTGCCTTATATGCAACTCCAAGAACTAGAATTGATGTACCTGTAAGCATTTTGTTTTGTATGCCTAGTGATTCCTTGATCAAATTAACAACATGATCAGGCATGCTGTCATTAATGCTTCTTGAATCTAGAATTATTCGTGAACTTATAGGCTGTTTTCCTTGCGGATTTAATAGCAAATAGGGATCCTTTGGTAAACATGGTCCACCAACTCCTGGACCAGGTTGCAGCAATTTTACTCTAGGATGAGAGTTACACACTCTTATTAGCTCATCTACATCTGTACCATAACTTTCACAGATGATTCCAACTTCGTTTGCTAATGCCACATTTACATCACGAAATGTATTTTCAACTAATTTTGAGATCTCTGCAATGCGAACAGATGTAAGTAGAATTTCTGCATTTACAATTTTTTCATATAATGCCTTTGCAATTATACCAGAATTCTCATCTATGAAGCCTATTACTCGTGGAGTATTTTGTATGTCAGTAAACGCTTGACCCGGAGCTAGTCTTTCAGGAACAAACACAATCCAGAATTCTGAACCAAGTTTATTTTTCTTTGTAAGAATTGGGATCACAAGTTCTTCAAAGGTACCGGGTGGAATGGAACTTTCGATTACTACTAATTTGTTAAGAAGAGAAAATTCCGAGATTGAGATACATGCCTTTTCTAGGTACAAAAGATTAGGTCGTATATCGTCTGTAAGAGGTGTTGCAACACATACTATTATAACATCTGAATTTTTTACTGCTTCGCCAACTTGATCTGTCGTAGCAAATTTTTGAGAGTTAATACACCTTTGAAGTAAATCATCAAGTCCTGGTTCTTCAAAGGGGGATTTTTTTGAATTTATAGTTGAGAGAAGTTTGTTGTCTATATCAGAACCAATTACGGTAAATCCTGCTTTACAGAAAGTTAACGCCGTTGGAAGCCCAACCTGTCCTAAACCAATAACGCATATCTTAGCGTCTTTTCTTTGTATACTTTCATTAAGAGAATTCTTCGTCATGTGGCAAACAATTTCGTTATATTATTACCAACCTAATATATTATAGGTTGCAAAAGCCATCGAAAACTAGTATTGTGGTAGTTGATCCGCATTGAATCAGAATTTTTTCCGTAGAATACTGATAATTTTTTTGCCAGCATTTCCTTTACCGTATGGATTCTCATGAGACAGAATTTTTGCATTCATGTTTTTCTTTATTGCATGAATTATAGAATTGATGTCAGTACCCACTAGTTCAGAAAAGCCATACTTTACAGCTTCGATTCTATCAGTTGTTTTTCTTATTACTAATACCTTTTTTCGTATTTTAGGAGAAGTGGCCTCTTCTTGTATTCCACCTGAATCTGAAATAATGAATCTACATTTTTTCATCAAAAAAAGCATGTCAAAGTACCCAACTGTAGGTAATAGAAGAATGTTAGAATTCTCAATTTTATTATATAATCCAAATTGCTTTAATCGCCTCACAGTACGTGGATGAGCTGGGAAGATCATGTTAATTCTAGATTTTAAGAGAGCTGTAATTATAGGCGATAGCGCTGATGGATCGTCAACATTTTCTCCTCTATGTAAGGTAACTAGAACAAAATCATCCGATTTTATATCTATAGTTCTTTTTTTCTCCAACCTTTTGATGTTTTGTTCTACAGCATCTATTGATGTATTTCCTGTTACATAGATTTCACCGTGTACCTTTTCTTCTTCGAGTGTTTTCTTATTGTGACTTGTGGGGGCAAATAGAAATTCAGAAATATGATCTACCGCAATTCTGTTATGTTCTTCTGGCATTCTCCAATCATAACTTCGCAAGCCCGCTTCTACATGACTAACAGGAATATTGCACTTTATTCCAGTAATAGCTGCAGCAAGTACGGTGTTTGTATCTCCCTGTACCATCACTGTATCCGGATTAATTGGAGATATTATCTTAGCGAGTTTAAGAACAATTTCTCCAATTTGAGTTGCTCGATCAGTTGTAGTATTTTCTAATTTAGTAAGCTTCATGTAATAGTCTGGCTTTCTCAGATCCAGCTCTTCTATGAAACTCGTACTCATGTCGTAATCGTAATGTTGACCTGTGAAAATGATCGTACTATTATTCTTGTTAAGATTTTTTATAATTGGAGAGAGTTTTATTATTTCAGGCCTTGTTCCCATTACGATAGCAACTTTCATGAAATCTACAACCAGTCTAAGTACTGATTATATTTTGATTACGATGAAAGAATTTCATAGATACGTAAGTGAAGATTTACAATGTGGAATTAGCCTAATGTCTCTATGTAATTTACTATTTCCTTTTTGAAGTTCTCTTTGCTGTATTTTGTTATCGATCTTTGTAGTGGTTCTATGAATTTGTCATAATCACCTGAAAGGGCTTTCTTGATTTTTTCCTGTGCATCAATAAGACTGTCTTGTTTGTATCTTAATTCCTCTACAGGGACTGTTTCCTTGTGAGCAGAGTTATCTGGAACGATTGGTATGCATCCTGCTGCTATACTTTCTATTATAGAAATTCCAAATGTCTCGGGCGAGGGATGGAAGTATACTTTTGATTTTATTAGTTCTTCTATGACGTTATTTCGTTCGATATTTTTTAATAATCTCATATACTTCTTTTGGTGTTGTATTCTCTTTAGCAGGTCACTATAATAGATTTCATTGCTTCGTGTTTTGGTATTACCAATTATGACATAGTTTGTTTTTATATCATTCATCACATCAATTGCGAATTCTAGATTTTTTTCTTGTGAATATCGTGAGATTGTTACAACTTTATTCTCTTTTGTAGATGCCTTATCAAATTTGTTCAGCTCTACTGGTGGATATATTACAGTAGAGGTTTTTCCAAATCTATTCTTGAGTAGTTCTTGTATAAATCCCGAATTTGCTATGAGATAAATATTCTTGTTTTTTATTTGATTAGTGAATTTTTGAGCTAACATGTAATAAGGTCGGTAGTACCAGGACCAGATTCCTTTGTATTTTGTGATAGTTCTTTCTGCTTCGTTTCTGAAGTCGTCATGGCAATAAATGATCATTGGTTGATCAGGCCTACTTGGCAATGCAGGTCCACTTGATACCTGAATTATGATATCATCATCGCCTGCTTTTTTAACAAGATTCGATTCCATGAGGCGCTGATATAAACCAAAAAAAGGTAGGCTAAATGGTAAGATCGAATGGATCAATATGCCACGTATTTGTATCATGGGCCTTGAAACAGTATATAGATTTACTATGTGATTTTTTTCAACAAGCCCCTCTATTGTTGCTAAAAGAGTTTTTTCTATACCACCTCCACCACCAACAAAACCGTGTATAATTGCAATCTTCATTTGCATTGTTAGAAGAAATACTAACAATTAATCTTTAGAATTCAAAAGCTTACGACCCAAGTTCTTGATAGAGAGATATAGAATAGTCTGATAGATAAATCACATTAAAGCCTGAGATGCTTCATGGAACATCTGACTCTTTGCACATCCTGCAGCAAGCTCGTCACCTGAACCTCTTCGCATAATACCTCGGTACAGACCATCTTCGAGCTTTGCACCAACTCTTTGTTCCCATTCTTCTACACTGATAGAGTATTTCTTTTGGATCCTATCCCTATACCATTCTGGAATTACGTTGAATGCACAGAATGGAATAATTCTCAAATCTGGTGTTAGATAATGAATATCGCATCTTTGTAGTCTTTCCAAGTCTTCATTGTATTTGTCTTGGAAGTGCATCATTCCTAAGAAGAGTCCTTTGACATGCCATGAACCTACAGCATCAAATGATCTCTTCATTAGTATATTACCAAACATCTTTGCTAAGTCAAGGCCTTTTGGTTGTTTTTTCTTATCAACAAAGCTTGAAAGTTTTCTTACTACTTCAAGCATTGTAAAGTACTTGTTCTTTCCAGTGCGAATCTCTTCTGCTTTATCCTCAAAGAGTTCTAACATACCTTGAATATCACAGAATCTTGTCAGGGGTACAAACTTCTTTGTTTCTTCGTCCTCAAATATGTAAGTGCCTGCACCACAAGCAAAGTGAATTGACAATTCATACTTTGGCTTGCTTGAGAAGGCTTCAATTACATTTGTAAGTGGCATACAGCTTGGAACTGGGAACCAGTCATCTATGGTTACCTCACCATTTGTTTGCTCCTCAATTCTTTGTATACAATCTGGTATTGTAATTCTATATTTCTCACGTTCTTTCTTGCCCATTCTTCCTGTCAAAGAAACTGGCTGGAAGTTTACTGCGTGAACAACATCCATGTTCTTTTGTGCATATCGAATTATTGGTCCTAATTCATGATCATTAATTGATTTGATAACTGTTGGAACGAAAACAACTGTGGTTCCTGTTTTTCTTGCGCTCTCCAATGCATATGGAATTTCCCAGTGATTCTTTGGATTGGTTCTTGGAGTAACACCGTCGAAACTCAAATAAAGATTATTTACACCGGCAAGTCGCACTTCGCGCATTGCTTCTGGATCTAGTGCAAATCTAATACCATTGGTGTTCATCTGTACGTGATCACATTGTTCCTCTTTCATTACTTTGATAACATCAACGATATCTTCTCTTAGCATCGGTTCTCCGCCAGTGATCTGGATAGAGTTTCCTGGAATTGGTCTTTCTGCTTTAAGAGTCTTCATCATTGCTCTTACTTGATCAAGTGATGGCTCATACATGTAGGCACCTTCCAGTCCTTTCTTTACATAGAAGAAGCAATACCAACATGTCAGATCGCATCTGTTTGTAACTATCATGTTTGCAAGTCCACTATGGGACAAGTGATTAGAACACAGACCGCAGTTATTAGGACAAGAACATTTGTCGATCATTACATTGGGAGCATGAGCACCCTTGCCATCCATCCAATAGGTACTAAACTTCCTATACATTTCATAAGAGCCAAAGTAGAGCTCTTCACACTCTCCGTGTGTAGGACAAGTCTTTGACATGAATACCTTGCCGTCTCTTTCAAAGACCTCTGCATCAAGTATCATATTACATTCTGGGCATATGCTTTGAGTAAACCTGATAGTAGACTTTTTACTCAAAGTAGGACTCTTCTGATTAGATATCTGGATTAGTTCCATGCCTGTTATTGGCATATCTTAGGAAATAGTATTTAATCCATTTCCTACTTGACACCGGATGAATAGGTAGAACCCCCTCGTGTGTTAAAGGAATGTTGGGATCCTGACATATATACCAAGAGACCTTCGATTGATACTACATGAGTCTTTCTGACAAGACTAGAAAGGCACTTGAAAAGATTGGTCTTACTAGCTACGAAATAAAGACATATGCATCTCTTCTCAAGACAGGTCCTATCACAGCATCAGACTTGAGTCAAAAGTCAGGAGTTCCTTATTCAAAAATATATGAGGTATTGGGTACACTTGAAGAAAAGGGTTGGCTAGGTTCTGATGATTCAAGGCCCACGCAATATTTTGGAAAGTCACCAGCTTCAGCAATACAAACATCAAGACAACAGCTTGAAACTGAATTCAGAAATAATGAAGAAATCATCATAAAAGAACTCACCCCCCTTTATGAACAAAGTGGAACAAGTGAAAGGCCAGATATCTGGATCATATCCGGTGTTATAAATATAGCAACCAAGATTCTAGAAATGGTCGATTCCTGCAGAAATGAAGTACTGGTAACAATTCCAAAGGTTGCAGAAACGCTAGCAAAAGAGGCTTTGCCAAAGCTCAGACTATTACATGATAGAGGAGTTGATATTACTATTCTGGTATCAGAAGATGTTGAGGGGGAGACCTTAAAGTCGTTGACTCGGGTTGCAAAGGTGAAAGTAAAGAAAGGACTTTTTGGTGGTGGTATCATATCAGATAAGAGATATGTGGTATTACTGCTAGGCGAAGAACTTGGAACTTCTGGTTCTAAAGAAGCAGTAGCTATATGGGCCGATCATTCTGGTCTTGCCGGTTTTGCTCGTGAGTATTTTGAATATTTACTTAAAGAATCAAAAGACGTAAAGTGAGGAGATTTCTAATGGATGCTATGAAAGACCAAGAAGTTTTGTTTGTTGGTACCGCAGAAGCAGAACATGTCGAGATGTATCTGAAAGCGATATGGCACATCAAAGAGGGTGGAAACCCAGTCAAGATTAGTACGATTGCAAAGATGCTAAATGTAAGGCAACCAAGTGTTGTTCAAATGTTAAAGAAATTAAACGAGGCAAAACTTGTAAACTATAACAAAAGTGGAGTTTCTCTTACCAAGAATGGGGAACAGATTGGTTCCAATATGATGCGAAACAGTAGATTGCTTGAGGTCTTGATGGATAGCGCTCTAAAAGTAGACATAGATGAAGAAATGGTCTGTGGAATAGAACATCATATGAATGAACAGTTTACCGATGCGTTATGCACAATGCTGAAACATCCAAGAAAATGCCCCCACGCTCACGAGATACCTAGGGGAAAGTGCTGCAAAAATTAATTTTGAAATAAGTTATATCAAGGACCTTTCTTTGATGACTGGATGACTTGCTTCTGTGGCTGTGAAACTTATGTGAAAGACACTAATGGTTTCAAGATTGGATGTGTCAAATGTAACCATGGTCCCCAAAATCATGAAGAAGGTTTCAAGTTAAAGCCACCTACAGAAGGAGTTCAGAAACGTGGATCGTTATCATAATTATTCACCAATCACTTTAACAAGCACACGCTTTGGTCTTCTGCCATCAAACTCTCCGTAGAATATTTGTTCCCATGGACCAAAATCAAGCTGTCCATTTGTTATAGCGATCACTACTTCTCTTCCCATGACTTGCCTTTTTAGATGAGCGTCTGCGTTATCTTCTCCTGTCTTGTTATGTTCATATTTTGATATTGGTTCATGAGGAGCCAGTTCTTCTAGCCATCTTTCATAGTCTTGATGAAGTCCAGTTTCGTTATCGTTGATGAACACACTAGCTGTGATATGCATAGCATTGACCAAGCAAAGACCTTCTTTGATACCACTTTTTTGAATTATTTTTCGCACCTCAGGCGTAATATTTACGAATGCTCTTCTGGAATGGACGTCATAGGTAAGATATTCCGTGAATGATTTCATAGCGATATACTAGCTGGGTATTTCATAAATATCAAGTGCAGGCTCAGAACTCAAGATCCTTCTCATCAAATCAAAGGGATTTGGTCATCAACGCCTGCAACAACTAATTTCGCTTGTTTCCTAATTGAGTCTTTCAAGAAGCTTGATAAAAGGCGAAGACAAAGTTTAAACAAATGGTAACAATCGACGCTACGTGCTCGCTTGAGAGTTTTAGGAAGTTTGTAATCCTAAGTACTTGTAATTCCTTTATTCCAGAAAGTTACTTGGAGGATTATGAAGTGTTCCCAGAACGCGAAACTTCTCCTGGGTTAATTTACGTAGAAGCTGCAGACAAGGTAACTCTCAAAAAGATTCGTGACATGACCTTTGTGAATGCAAAGGAGGTACTTGGCATAATTTATTCATCCAAGAGTGGAAACACGAACCTAAAATGGCGACAAATAAGACGAAATAGTGGCAAAGTAACAGGTGAGGCCTCCACTAATACGCTGGTAAATTTGACTGAGGCTGGTGTCATAACACAAGAATGGGTTCAAAACTACCTTAGGAAAAAAGCAGAAGAAAAACAGCAGGAAATTAAGACCAGTGAGTTAACAAACTAGATAACTTCTCTTTTTTATTGTCTTCATTTCAATAAGGTTTTGGGTATTGATCACAAAACAAATAGACGAAAATTCCGTTGCGCTGATACCGGAAGAGTCGGATGATCTCTTTATACTAAGGAGGGTAGTAAGAAAAGGAGACAGGTTAGTTGGAGATACCACTCGTGCTGTCAAGCAAGAAAAAGACTTTGCTAGACCAGACAAGGGTGAAAGGATTAAAATTCGTGTTGCTTTAGATGTTGAAAAAATTTCTATTGATGATGTAGTTGATAGGCTAAGAGTTCAAGGTACCATAGCAGAATCCGATAGTGAATCTGTTAGCAAAGGATCTCACCACTCTATGGCATTAATGATAGGCCAACCAGTAACTCTGGTTAAGAAAAGTTGGACGGATCTTGACAAGAGATTAATTTTTGGAAAAAGGGACCACGGTAGCTTCTTACTTGTAGCAGTAGATACTTCAGATTGTGGAATAGGACGGCTGAGTGGAACACACCTAAAGATTATGCCAAATTTGTATTCTGGTGCAAGCGGAAAAAGATACAAGTCTAAGTTTAACATTGAAGATTTTTTTAGTGATGTCTTAACTGCTATTATGTCATTAATCAGAGAAGGAGATCAAATAATCATATTTGGGCCAGGAGAAACTAAGAGGAGATTAGGGAATTTTCTTTCTCAGCTACCTAACAGCAAGGGACACAAAATAGGAGTAATTGATGGAATTGATTCTGCTGGCGAGGACGGAATCTACACATTCGTAAAATCAGAAATAATGAAGCAGACACTTGCTAAAAGCAAGATAGCAAAGGTAGCCTCTATTCTTGATGAAATAATGCACAGAGTCAACAAAAAGAATACCAAGTTCACAATGGGTTTTGGCGAAACATCAAAGGCAAATGAGGCTGGTGCTGCAGAATCATTGGTATTTTCTGACAAAATTTTCGAAAAGCATGACGAAGATAAGGTAATTGAATTTCTCAACGAAGCAGAAGCCAACGGAGTAGAAGTTTATGCAGTAGATTCTACAACTGACATAGGGCTTAGAGTTTCATCTCTTGGTGGAGTTGTTTCGCTTCTTAGATTTTCTCCGCTTAGTTGAGTCTTCAAGCCAAGCAAGGTATGACCTATTAACAGAATCCATCCTTAACTCTATAATTTCTGGCACTTGATATGGATGCGATTTTTCTATTCTTTTTTTGAGTAATTGCTTTGCCTTTTTAGTTGTCTTGAAAAGGGCTAAAAATTCCTCAGTTCTTTCTATTTTTCCTTTCCATGTATACACAGAATTGATCTTTGTATAGTTCACACATGCTGCTAATCTCTGATTAACCACAATGTTTGCAATTTTGAAAACCGATTTTTTGTCAGGATATGTAGAGATTATGACAATTCCCATAGTAACCGATAAATTTGCCCTGACTAAAAAGAGTATCAATTAATTTGGCATTTGAATTTTTGGCACAGAACTCCATTTTCTATGTTCTGATTGCCTGGGTTATTGTATTTGCGGTCGCAAAGGCTTCGAAGCTTGACAAACATGGTTTTGAGATAAAACCCTACAGTTTGACCTACAAAAATCATAACGTACAGTTGATTCTCACTAAGGTTTTGAATAGGACCCAGCGAGCAACTAGAATATTCTCAAACACAAGCGTAGTCTTGGGCTTTGTGATGATGGGAATAGCATTTTGGTACTTGATTTCCAATCTTTCAAACTTTTTTGTAAAACCAGAGTCTTTTGCTGAGATGACAGTCCTCATACCAGGAGTCACAATTCAGTCAAGTTCTAACATAGCTTACTTTCTACTTGCTGTTCCCATTGTCTTGATAATACACGAGGGCGCACATGGAATAGTCGCAACATTAGAAAAGATAAAAATCAAGACTGGTGGATTTGCAGTCTTCATCGCTTTGTTTGCTGGGTTTGTTGAACCAGATGAGGAAGAGTTTGCCAAAGCAAAGAAGATCTCACGACTTCGAGTCATAGGAGCTGGTGCTACCTCAAATGTTCTCTTTTCCTTCATAATTGCTGCACTCCTGATATTCAATCCCACGTTTGCCCTCATCATGCCCGATGGTATCAGAAGCATGTTTTACAATGAACCTCTTGGCGTACCAATAGTTTCAGTTGAACATGGCTCTGGGGCAGAAAAGGCTGGATTACTCCAGCACGATATAATAACTGCAATCAATGGAGTTCATATTTTCTTGCCACAAGATTTTGGGAATATCAAGCTGAAACCTGGAGATACGGCAACTGTTTCCGTAATTAGATCAGGACAGACTCTTCAAATCCCAGTAGTTACTACTCCTTCAAAGGATAATCCAGAGAAAGGAATGCTTGGAATAATGAGAGCGGCATTACCGTCATATCAACCAGTAGTTCCGTATTACATTCATTGGAGTCCGGAGGTGTTCATGTTTTTGTTATGGCTTTGGATGCTATCATTTTTCATAGGAATATTCAACATGTTACCTTTACCCATTCTTGACGGAGGTAAATTCATACATAGTATAATCGAAAAGAGAATATCAGAAAAAGCTTTGAAGGGAACAATGATATCATTGTATACTCTTACTTTCATCTTGTTTGGTTTGAACATAGCACTATCTGCAGTTAAGTCAGGTTTCATTACTATCTGATACTAGTCCAAAACCGCATATGGTTAAATTTGGGCATGAAAAAAACTAGTCATGAAATGCGACCGATGTGAGAATATAGCGGGTTACTCTCGCAAGTATTCTGGTGAAAATCTCTGTTCTAGTTGCTTTTCAAGTACAATTATACAAAAAGCCGCACGAACGATATCAAAATACAATATGATTCGAAATGGAGATATGATAGGGGTTGCAGTATCTGGAGGAAAGGACTCCTTATCGCTGTTACATGTATTAAACAAAATTTCTTACACTCATAATTTCAAACTTAAAGCCATTACAGTTGATGAGGGAATTCCAGGATATAGAGACGAAGCGTTAACAATTGTTAATGATTTCTGCACTAATCTGGGGGTCGAACACACGGTATATTCCTATAAAGAGCTCTTTGACACAACCTTGGAACAGGCATTAGAGCGTAGGTACAATGAGAAGATATCATCATGTTCCATATGTGGCATACTAAGAAGGAGAGCAATAGATTTTGGAGCCAAAGACCTAGGAGTTGATGTTGTTGCAACTGGTCATAACTTGGACGACGTACTTCAAACTTTCATAATAAACCTGCTTTCTGGGGATACAAGCAAGATAGGATGGATGGGCCCCGACACTTCTGGTAACAGAACCAGAAAGATAAAGCCATTTTGTGAGATCTATGAAAATGAAATTGTGTTCTATGCATTTACCAATGACATTCCATTTCAATCAGAAGAATGTCCGCATATGAACGAAGGAATTAGAACTGAAATACGTAATTTTCTAAATTCTCTAGAAAATGATCATAGCGGTATCAAAAATAATATGTATAAATCAATAATGAAAATCTCTTCTACGCTCAAAGATGCAAATAACAAACAGTGGAAGGTTTGTTTACAATGCGGAAACCAGTGCACAGGTGAGATATGTTCAGTATGTAACACCTTGGTAAACTTGAGAGCTAATCAACCCTAATACACATAAAGATCTTACCATAACAATAGTTGGGTAGTAGGGAGGATTGGGGCGCTAGCCGTGCCCTGTCTCTGAAACCGGCTATATGCAGAGGTCAGTAACTGCTGGGTAAATCTCTAAGTGGACGGTACTCGCTTGACTTGCGGAAATGAAATCACGCCGAAGCGGGTGGATACAGAACTGAGGTTGTCCGAAGGGATG
>VBPL01000098.1 GCA_005877205.1 Nitrososphaerota archaeon | reverse complement strand
TTTCCACTTTGCGTTATGGTACAATAATAAGTGCCGGAAAGAATCACATCTAACCAGCCAAGTAGAGAATTTGTGGTTTCAGCTAAGTAGGACTTGAAAATTTGTACAAGGTTTAAGGCAAATGGTTTATCTCTCTCACGCTAAAGTATTTGTAATCTGCCTCTGTTATGCCCGTGTTTCTTGTAAATATGTCACGAACCGGCTCCGTAATGATGTAAAACCAACCACCACATTGGCTACTAGTTCCGTTCCATAAACCTGTATCGTCATATGATGTCACGAACTGCCAGTTTCCACCATTTGTACCATTATTTTTGTCAATCCACATCTCCATGTGAGTATAATTACCGCCATGGAAGTGTTGGTAGATAAATTTATGGCCAACCCACTTAGAGTATGGCAGGTTACCACCCCATTGTGTATGATTACCTGGAGGCTGGCCTACAGATGTAAATTGAAATTGTGATTCTTTTTTAAAGTTATTTACATCTGCATAAGTCATTCTTGAATAATATGTATGAACACAAGTTGGGTCTTTGTAATGGTTCCCTCTAGCTAGTTGAAACCCTGCTGAGCTGTCACTTGTATCCTCGGAGACACGTTTTCCATAAATCGTTACTTCTACATCATGCCAATAGTTAGATGTAGAATTAGTAGGATCTCGTACATAGATTCTAGGTTGGCTTGGATCGTGATTTATTTTAGCTATAATATTTGCCGTCCCAGTAGGGTTTGTCAGGTACCAAAATTCAGCATCCTCGTTTTTGGAGGAGCTTTTTACTTTTGTGAGCGGTATTCCTCCAAATGTAATGGAGTCTACAGAGGGTGAAGCGGAGTAGTTCGAAGCTACACCTACGATGAGTATACGGTTATTGCCAGTGCCAGCATTGAAATTGGAAAGTGTGATTTGGGTTTGAGGTGATGATAACGTGCCTGAGGTTGTCGCATTACCGTTTAAGACAATGTTGCCACCGGATGCTGCTTTTAGCTCAATTGCAACGTCATCCCAAGGACCAACACTTGGATTTGCAGTCCAACTACAAGTGACCGAACCAGGTGATGTTGTAATTTTTGAACTTGATGCGCCAGTGATTCCATTCTGGACATTAACATCCCATCTTTGTGTGCACATTGGACTAGAAAGCGTCTTGCTACCATCGAGCGATGGCAAGTCAAGAACCCAGCTGTTTGAATTTTTCGCAGTTATTGATATTGTGGGGTTGATAGTAGTACCGCTGTTTGTCTTATTAGTGGGTATGGGGTTTGTCTGATTAACTCCAGAGAACGAATACGCACCAACTACAACTGAGGTGGGGTGGCTTACTGCTGCCAACTTGTAGATAGCCTGTGCTTGTTGGATATGAAAAGCCAGTAACATTGAGCCAAGAATCATCGGGATCAGGCTTTCCATTCATGTTAATAACCCTCGCGTGCCCGTTATTCCAACTTGAGTACCATTCATTTCCACTTGAATTGGTAGGATACAGCTTTTTTATCCCGAACTTGTCAAGCGTGCTCTCGAACATCAGATTGTATGGTGTGGCTGAGTTTTCTTCCCAGATTGCGCCAGGATATGAAATTGCTGCAGTAATCTGATCTGGCGAATTAAAGGTTGAGCCAAATGCGTTTGTAGATGCAAGCCAAGTAGTGCCATTTTTCGTCGTTTCCCAGACTTTGTTACTGCCACCGCTGCTGGCTATTGTATAAATGTGAACTACATTATCCCTGGTTATGGTAATTGACGGTAATGCATGAGAAAGTGTGCTGTTTGCAGTCTCAAACTTGTTAAAGGTACCATTATTGAACCATCTTGCCACTTTTAGAGCTCCGGAAGGATTACCTGTGACATACGCAATATAAGGTGAGTTTGAAGTATCGCTATCAGCTGAGATCTGCTTGATCGCATTATTAGTCATATTTGCGCCAGTGGTAAAAGATGGACCGGCCCAGTCACCCGTTGTACTATTGTATACCCAGTACGAAAAATCCGGGCTTCCATATCTTGCCTGGACTTGAAGCATGTTTCCATTTGCAAGCCTAGTCATTACGATCTCTATCTTAGTAGTGTCAGATGTTGAGAATGCACCCCAATTTTTTGGAAAGGTTAAACCACCGTCGTTTGATCTAAATTTTTCGCGTGAATAGTGAGATGATGAATCCAACCACCTAACTGTCAATAACAGAGTACCATTTGTGGCGTTAGCTTCGTGTGCAGCTATACAGAGACCATGTGGGCAGCTAGTGTTGGTCTTGTTGGACAAGGTAAGCAATGTATATGGCGTTGACCAAGAAGAAATCAATTTGCCAGGGGTAACTAATCCTCTAATAGCCTCAACTTTCACTTGGGTTCCTGAATAATGCCAATATACTAGAGAGACGTATTGATTTCCGTTAACAGTTGTAGTACCTAGTGCCCATCTATTACTATCTGGGGCCAATGCACCAGTCTTTTGCATTCCAGCGACATAGGTTCCGTTCCACGCGGTTCCATTAATCCAGGCTTTGTATACTAGACTGGTGCCGTTAAAATAAAAGGCATAGAAGTTACCACCAATATTTACAACTCGTTTTTCTCCTTCATAGTAGTCTGTTAAAGATGGAGAGACCGCAGGCACACCCGTAGCAACTATTCTTGTCTGAAGTGCATAAACTGGAGGTACTGTTGACGCTAGATAAGAGAGTAGGGCAACCGACAAAATAACCAATACACTAACAAAAATTAAGAGATGCATGTTTCTGTGTTCAATTAATTTTTTTAATTTTATCACTTGAAACGTTTACCTAAAATAACGATATAAGTCACGCTTACATATCTGTACATTTTATGTACACATCTGTAGGTTTTATGGACAGATTTGTACATTTTATGTACATTTTTGTACGTCAAGAAACATCTGTAAGTGTCAGAGCAAACTTTCTTCCACTTTCTGTTAGTATGATGCCAATCTTACTGCCTTGTACAACTAATTCAACAAGATTTCTTTTTTCAAGCCATTTAAGATGTTTTGATAGCCTGACATAGTTGACATTTGCTTGCTGTGAGAGATTTGTCTTGCCTACTGAATTGTTTTCTAGCAGCACCCTCATAATTCGTGACAAAATATCGATGCTTGGCTTAAATCCCCGATCCAATTTACTGAATCTTTTCTGTAAATTTTTCAGCACAATTCAGTGTATATTCCACATTTGTCACTTAAGGTCTGCGCATGTATCAGACTATCACATACATTTGCACTTGATCGATCATTTACTATAAATATCAACCAAGAATTTAGCAGTGCTTCATCGAAGAAAGGATCGCAATGAGCAAGAATTATCATATTGCTGATACATTGTAGTTAGGAACTTACAAGACCCAAGACAATAGGGTCGCTATTTCACGCAGAATTATCTATAAAGATCATTAAAATAGTTATGATCGAGATTGTGCAATAATCAGCTATTTATTGGCTTATGTCTACTGCTAAGAGATTAATCACGTATTTTTGATTCTTAATTGCTTCTTCCAAGTCAATATTGCGTAGAGCTAAAAGGGTGATGTCACTACTATTTTTCAAATCTTTTAATTGAGCGGCGGCACGAGTGTTTTGAAGGCAGAAAACCTTTACTTTTTTTCCTATGACATCACTATCAAAC
>VBPL01000035.1 GCA_005877205.1 Nitrososphaerota archaeon | reverse complement strand
TTAGAGTTATTCAATTGTTATCTGCCTAACTTAACACTTCAAACCCCCTAATTGAACACCAAGTAGAAATCCGTGAAAAACTCTTATGATTGAACAGAGTCATAAATCAACATATTGATACGTGCAAAAACTATGCATGTCTCCTTACTTCCTCGATCATTTTCTCTCATTCAATCTTACTTGCGCGATAATCATAAAGCCTTGCTAACAGAATCTTTGCAAGTACGACATATTCATCTATGATATTATCTTCTATCATGAAATTATCTTTGATATGAAATTCAACTAGAATCTCGTGGTATTTTGTGATGTCTTTTTTTTCATGGTTGGCAATCTTGTTTTGATCTTTAATTTTATCCAGTATGGAAACAAAGGCTTCCTGTGAGTTAATCTCGCTACCTTTTAGCAAACCATGAGAAGCAGCGTAGAATTTGAGAATGATTTCTACCGTATTATTTAGGATAGTTAAAGCAAATCTGTTGGTTGGATCACGATTACTGCCCCTTAAGGCTAGGCTGAGACATATCTGCTCTACCATTTCTTTTATCAGAAGATCTTCATTCATTTATTATTTCAGCCTTTTATTCAGATGAGTTTCTGACATACTTACTTAAATTCTATTTTGGAGTAATAATACCATGAACGACTATACTTGTACTTGTTCGTGTGGTTGTGAAAATCCAGCTGAAGACTATGTATGTAATAATTGTAGAATCGGACTTTGTAAAGTTGGTATGCAAAAAGATAACGAAAAATAACTTCAGAATTTGAGAACAAAAAGACAGAGCTGTTATCATACAAACGTTTAAGGTCTAAACAAAACCCCAAATGGATAATGAGAAATAACCTACTCTTAAAAAAATACATGTTTGAGCTTAGACGTAAATCTGTAATACTATCAAGCAAGCACAGACTCGTGCTATCTCTTCAAGGGAAACTTAGAGACAAGAAACGAAATTATACGGAATATTCCCAGATTCTGGGCTATTTGCAGGAACAAGAAAGAAAGGAACGCCAAATAAAAAAACAGTGGTATGGTATCAAGAAGAAAATTATAGAGCTAGAAAAAAAGGTAACATAGATAAACTATTGAGTGACCTTCCTGATTACAAAGAATAAGGGTACGAAAAAATGGCAAAATCCAAAAGACAAAGAAATCAAAAATATGCTACCCGAAAGAAAGCCCTGACCAAAAGAAAGTTTTCAAAGCGATATCTTGGAAGACAAGATAAAAAATCACGAGCCAGATAGATTTGGTCGATTTCATAAAATCTGATTAAATATGGAAAGAATGCTAGTCAAGTCTGGCAATCTAAGAGCAATTGGATATGATGAATCAGCACAAATACTGGAAATAGTATTTCATCGTGGCGGAATTTATCGGTATTTTGGGGTACCAAAAAAGATCTATGATGGTTTAATAAAATCTCAATCATCTTATGAAAGATACCATGACAGATACATCAAGAACAGGTATAGACACGAGAAAATCTGATTCATTCAGATGGTCTCATGGATAAACAAGGCTTTTAATTCAAGGCGGCACTATTAGTATAGTGGAGTAGTGTGAGTTTGCACATCTCTGAGCTTTTGTAGTTCAGAGAAGGACTGGAGTAACTACCCAGCTCTTATATGACTTGATATTCAATTCTTGAAATTATGACTATATTTTAACTGGATTGTAATTGTTTATCATCATCTAGCTGAAATCTTACGAGAAAATTCTTTTGGATTTAGATATGTGAGTATCTTACTAATTTCGCATTTATGCCAGACTTATCGGCATCAAGGTCATGACAGAGCGAACTGTCTTAATACTTCGTATCTCTTTGTTAATTAATTCCGCTAATTCTGTTCTATTTATTCCTTCAAACTTGACTATGATATCGTATTGTCCCATCGTTTGGCAAATCTCTCTTACTGGATTGAGAGTTGATATCTTTTTCAAAATTGGTCCTTCCTCTCCTATGTCACATGTAATTAGAACAAAGGTCGTGTTCAGTGTATAGTTTCTTATCTTTTCGTCATGATCTACAAAATTTTTTGTAACTGCGTCTTGGTTCATGCCTAAATTCCCTTGTTTGTATCACGTCATCATCTCTAATAAAACGACGTATTGAGGCATTTATAGCTGCAAATTATCTAACGTGCCTATTTAGGTGGCATCATCTTAAGTAGATTGATGAGGTATACAATAGATGTTCGAAGTCGCATTAATGTCAGATGAACTTGGGAAAAAATTAGCAAGACGTATTGATAACGATCTTCTGACAAAGCAGAGACGAGGAGTATCAGAGAAAGACGTCTTTGACAAAAAAAAGGTCATGGATGATGTCCTAGACAAAACCTCGATAATGACTCTGTCCAAGTTGATAACTTCAGGTACCATATCATATGTCAATGGAGTAGTTGGTTCTGGCAAGGAATCCAAGATGTACTGGGCTGTGGATAATGATGGGAAGGATGTTGCTCTTAAGATATATCTAGTAACGGCTTCAAATTTTAAAAAAAGAAAGCCCTACCTTGTGGACGACCCACGATTTTCCCATATTAAAAAAGGCACAAGAAACATGGTGGAGCTTTGGGCGCAAAAGGAATTTCGCAACCTGACCCAATGTGTTAAAAGCGGTATTCCCTCAATAAGACCAATTCGCGTTCTAAAAAATGTTTTGGTATTAGAATTTGTAGGAAAGAACGGCGTTCCAGCAAAAACTCTTGTAGAATCAGAAGTTGATGAAAATGATTACAGAGATGCAATTTCAATTATTTCACAGCTATACAAAAAAGCCGAACTTGTACATGCTGATTTCTCAGAATACAATATTTTCAAAACAGAAAACGGTTTGATTCTTTTTGATCTAGGATCAGCTATTGACATACGACACAGAAACGCAAAAGAATTTCTTCAAAGAGATATTAAGAATATATCCAGATTCTTTGTTAAAAGAGGCCTGACTGTGGAACATCCATCTGATATAATGACAAGGATAACAAATTGAGTTTTTATTGCTATTATTGTCCTAAGTAGTTGCCATGTGTAGTCTGCTCAAATAACTTCAGATGTGACATGTTGCCTCTTGACCTTGTCTATTGCCTTTCTTATGATGTCTTTTAGCTCTTCACCTGTCATCCTTTCTACATTTCTGCCTAAACTCTCCTTAATCTGACAAGTCAGTTCCTTTTTTATATCGCTGAAAATCTTTTGTTGAAGGGTGTAATCTGATATTCCAGCCTCGCTGACAGTTTGGCTAAAGACTTGTTGTATTACATCCCATGCGATTTCTTCCATAACTATATTTGATATTTCAGGATTGGTACAAAATCACTACTATCAGAAGAAAATTAAGCAAGGGTTTCATCCAATGGTTGTGCCAAACTTTGTGGATCCTTGTTGAATTTACTTACTACGTATAGCACCTTATCATCGCCTTCTGGTAAGGGATTTGCACATCTGCCACAAATTGGCAAAGTAACTCTTGCATCCTCATCAATTTCCCCAATGAATCTGTCACACTTGTAACAACGAACTGATTTTTTATCATAAATGTTCAAACTTGGTCACTTTTCTTGAACAGTCGATTCTCTCTTAAAATTCTTAAAATTTCTTATCGCTGTCTTGATTTTGCCAATCAGTACAATATGGTCTTTACTTTTTTTCATTATAGCTAATACGATATATGGAAAGTTTACTATTGAAACAAACTTTGATTTTCCTCTCTCTGTTACGTTATAACTAACAGGCCCAAGCTCGGTATCAAAATCGCTTTGCATGGAGCTTTGCAATCTAAGCTCCATCATATACATCTCCCTTCTTTCTCCTGTCAGGTTGATGTCATTATTGAATATGGCACCTTCCATCCTTCCCTGTTTGTTAATTAATCCGATAAACTCAATTCCATGTTCTAATATTGATTTGTCGCAAAAGAAATCATCTCCACTTTTTTTAGTAACTTCTGAACACCGTTTCTAGTAGAATCTACCTCCTATAACTGTATGTAAAGCATATCTTTTGGCGCATATCACTATAGAACATTGATGAGCTCGCATTTATTATACAAAAAATCGGTCTTTTTGCAAGGCAAAAAAAGTGTGCCATGCCACCGTTCTTATTTGATTAAGAGCTATATAGTATCGTGGTAAACTGAATGCTCTCTCTTGATTCTGACTCGTACGTGAAATGTGCCCGCTGTGGAAAGGATACCATGGTAACCGATGGCTCTACTGGGGAGAGATTTTGTGGAGGATGCGGGTTTGTTATTAACGAACGAATCGAAGATTCCGGTCCTGAGAGACGTTCATTCTCAAGAGAAGAACATGAGGATAGGACAAGAACAGGAGGGCCGTCATCTCTTGCGATGCATGATATGGGGCTTGCAACAGTGATAGGGTACGACAATAAGGACGCAACTGGAAAGCCCCTTTCAACATCAATGAAGAGCACTATGACACGTCTTAGAACATGGGATAGCAGGAGCCAAGTCCATGAATCCCAAGAGAGGAACTTTAGGCAGGCATTCGGTGAGCTTGGCAGAATAAAAGACAAGCTTGCACTACCTGATTCGGTGGTTGAAAAGACTGCATATATTTACAGAAAAGCACAAGACAAAGGTCTTGTCAGAGGAAGGTCGATTCCAGGACTTGTTGCAGCTTCATTGTATATGGCCTGCAGAGATAATGAGACTCCAAGGACATTAACCGAAGTCTCCCAGAAAATCAACATAAAAAGAAAGGAGGTATCAAGGTGTTACAGATTGCTTCTAAAAGAACTTGATCTGAAGATGCCAGTACAAGACCCGATAAGATGCATGTCAGGAATAGCAAGCAAGGCTGGTCTTGGCGAGAAAGTGAAACGAGGTGCCCTTACTATTCTGGAAAATGCAAACAATATGGAGATCACTGCAGGAAAGGCTCCAATGGCACTTGCAGCAGCTGCACTATACATCTCAGCTGTGATAAATGGAAATTCCATAACACAAAAGGTAATTGCAATGGCATCTGGGGTAACTGAAGTTACTATACGAAACAGATGCAAGGGGCTGAGGGATTCGCTAAAGTTATGCGCCCTGACTCAATGAAATTGATTTTGCTACGAAAGTGGGTCTAAAATACAACCAAGAAGTGGGTCCTACAGATCTACCAGAAATATGGTGGAATCTTTAGTATCTTTGTTCACGAGAACAATCTTTTCCAAAAGGCGTTAGTCTTTAGAATGCGTTTTTGGTAGATTGGAAAAAGTTTGTGATAAAGCTCAAGTATCCAAATCATGATCCCATAAAAACGCTGGTCTTTTATGAAATAACCCAAGAAACAAAAGAAAAAATTGTCAGCCACACACGCTGTTATAAGAAAAGATTATGATGGCTATGTGGCAAGATGGACAAAAAAAGATGTTATAAAGGGACAGACTATCAGACTTGAATGGTAGGCAAAATTCTTGATCAAACGTGACAAGTGTCTAGTATGAAAGTTTGGCTACCAAAACAAGGCCTCCAATAACAAAGTGGACCAAAAACTGTTTTTTACTTCAAAGTATTTGCACATGATGGGGCTGTAGACCGTAGTCCGATTTCACAACCCAACTTACGGCTCTACGGCCCCGCCCCTAGGGGCAAAATGTGATTGGTACAAACAAAAAGATAAGAATGGTCTGCCAAAAATGGAAATCTCTTGAGATTGAGGTCTTCAGATTCCTGAACCTATTTTTTGTAAATAACTTTCGTCATTATATCTTTAAACTTACGAGACAAATAATTTGGTGGATCTCAGAAAAATATCAAAAAGTGAATTGATAACTATTTCTTCTCATTTGGTAGATTGCAGCGGAATACGAAGATCTTTGCAGCAGATACCTGCTACCATGGAATAGTACAGTTTCAGAGATCGTCACGCTCTTATATCTGAAAAACCAAATCTACATAATGCCATTTACGAGAATAATCGATGAAGGAGAAAGCTTGCCAAGGACAGGATTAGATTATGAATAGATATTTTTCTTACACATTAGGATTTGCTGTCGGTGTCTTTATTCTGTCTGTTTCGATGACGATATATCTCAACTGGTTGCCATTTCTGATTATCCTAGTTACTGCCGCGTTTCCAATCTCATGGCTTTTTGTATTCCAGGACATTATGTTTGGGAGTAGTAAGCCTTACGAACTTGGCAAGATGAAGACAAGAGGGGCAATATGAGATCATGAACATATACGATATGAAGGTGGTAAAATGTTCAAAATGCGGAAAGGCTATTGGAGAAATAAAGTATGATGGTGTAGTAACACTTCCCAAATGTGGACATTGTGCTAATCCCGTTCCTGAAGGCGATGACAAGGCACTCTACATACTAAGTAAGCTAGTAAAAACCAAGGATGATGACGTTTACAACCATCCAGATAAGAAATGATGCTTTGACAGAATGATTTTTCTTACCTTCTTATCTTTTTGAACCAACATTTGATAAAAATTCTACCTTTTGAAATTTAATGTACCCACTTGAACTCTTCGTCTTTTTCTATGATATTTTCAAGTTCGGCTATGCGCCTTTGTGTTATTCTGATAAAATCACGAGTCTTGTCATTTAGGTCATGAAAGGCAAGGCTTAGATCCTCCACTTTAGATTCGGGGCTAGAACGGTATGAAAATATCTTTCGCTGTTGTTCTAGTGCGGAAACCAATTCAAGCTCAATCTCATCCACTGGTTTAGTATAAAGAGCCAGAAACATATAGAGTTTCTTAATACGACAAAGGAAAAGCATGCATATGTGTTGGGTTGTTACTTGCTGCTTTTTTATTTAGTCCAAGTCAAACTGTATGTTATAGATAATCCAAAAGATGCTTTCAAACAAAAATGAGATTGGTAGTTATTTTCAAATCTGGAAGAATAATTTTTTATAGATCTGGAATATTCTTAGCTAAGAATATTCACGTCAACGATATATAGCAGTTTTTTCTATAATGATATATCGTAATGACTTTGCAAAAGAAAATAGATTCTTATACTGCAGAGGAGATAGCAAGAACTTTTCTAGCGCAATATCATTCTGTTTTTGGTACCAAGACTAGATTTGAAGATGGAATCTGGCTAGTCGAAGCAAAGACTTTATCATCATCAGGTGCAAGTGTAAAAAAAGTCAGAATCGAGTCTAAAACTGGCAGGATCATAAAGGTGGAATAAGGCTAGTCTACAAGATACAGCGAATTTAAAAAAATTACTCTTTATCTTCTGCTCTGTTACCTCTGGCTGATAATTTCTTTTCTTTGTTACAACTCTTCGTCTGTTATCCGTTTGTACAATTCTCTGATGGCTAGGATTTTTGAATCGAATTCTCTCAAAGATAAATTATAAAAATCAGCCGGATAGGTAGGATTTACCTTGTAAATTTCCATTATCTGGACTTGGTTTTTCTGAAGTTCATTTACCATCTCAACACAACTATCATGCAAGAAAGACTTCATTTCTGCCTGATGCTCCGTCTTAGATATTCCCATCCAGACCACACAGTATAAGACTTGCCTCCTTAATTCCTTTATCGACCATTTTTATAGCTAAATACTAGTAAACAATGAACCAGCTACAAATTGAGTGTGACGGACTAGTTCTTCAAAAATACGTAAGAATCATTGCAAGATGAATGGCATGAAATGACAACTATGATTCCCGCGGAGCGGTGCATGGATATATAAAAGAAAAAGAGTCAGAGAAATAAACTCATTATATACTATCACACAGAAAAATAGTTCTCTAAATCAAACCAATTTCAAAATACTCAATTTTAATAGACTAGATACGTTCTAAATTGTATAGCCGTATATATTGACGCGATCTGAAAAAATAAATCATTGCAGCATGTAATATTTTAATACACTTCATTTTGATCTGTAATTTATTTTTATTAATACTGGTTTCCCTCTTTATTTTGTAAAATTTCGTAAATCAAATTTGATTTTTTGTTTTAAAATAAAAAACTGAAACGGGTATTCATATCTTTCCTACCTATCTCTTATATCAATAGAAGACTGTTCCGGAATTTAATGACAGAAATAAGTTCTAGAACATTGTGTATGATCATAACACACGCCCAGTCTTTTATCAAGACCAATCTAAAACCAATTCACGCAATGAAAAAAAACAGAGCAAGCAGCGCAGTCTTGTTGGCTGCGATTATAGCTATTAGCGGTATTTATTATCTAAATTCAATGGCACTAGGTAGTTCTGCTATAGTAACAACACAAATGTCTGATACCACACCAACCTACGCAATCAGTACTTATTCAGATAGGCCAGTCCTGGCAGAGTTTGTATCTCCTACATCCTCTCTTGTCGGAAAATCAATTGATACTATCACTGTGAACCTGTGGAAAGTTGGCTTGCCTACTGGTACGGTACAAGTTGGTATATTTGGCAGCGACCTCTCAGTCAAACAACTAATTGGGAGCATAGACGCAAGTACTATAGCCAAAAGATATACACAATATACATTCTCACTTCCTGCCCCTCAAACATATCAAATACAATCAGGTGACAGAATTGGAATCGAGTTTACGGGAGGAAGCAGCTCAGATTTTGTAAATATAATGTCTGATCAATATAACGCGTTTGATGGTATGAATTCATATCTTACTTATTACAATAACAACACCTGGAATGATGTTTCAGGTGCGGACCTAACGATGAGTTTAACATTGCATACTATATCTACATCACCTGCCATAACTGATACTACACCACCAACTGTATCAGCATCACCGGTATCAGGTACCTATACCTCAACACAATCTATTACACTTACCGCATCAGAACCTAGTACCATATACTATACAACAGATGGTTCCACGCCAACAACATCTAGTCCAGTATATTCTAGTCCTGTATCAATATCAACTACTACTGCACTAAAGTTCTTTGCAAAAGATACAGCTGGAAACATTGGAACTGTAGTGACAGCAAGCTATACAATTAATCTGATAACTGATACAACTCCTCCGACGGTGACAGCTTCACCAGTATCAGGTACCTATACCTCGGCACAATCTGTTACACTTACTGCATCAGAACCTAGTACAATATACTATACCACAGACGGCTCCACTCCGACGACATCTAGTACCAATGGTCCATCACTAGTCTCAGGAATTTCAATCAGTACTAGTACTACATTAAAATACTTTGCAAAAGATACAGCTGGTAATTCCGGAAATGTAGTGTCCCAGTCCTATACCATTAATATATCAACATCAACAACTACATCATCTTCTAGTTGTCAGAATTCTCCTATTGTAGCAGTTACTGCAATCGGAAGTGATGGAAACGTACCACAAAATGCTATAGACGGAAATCTTGCTACGCGCTGGTCAAATCTTGCAGTAGGGTCATGGATAAAGCTTGATCTTGGTACCCAGCAGACTGTCTGTAGTGTAGATATAGCTTGGTATCATGGAGACAAGCGTTCTAGCAACTTTATCATATCAACTTCTATAGACGGTACCACTTTCACCAATGTCTATTCCGGAACAAGCAGCGGAACGACCGCATCTTTTGAGAGCTATAACTTTGCTGATACACCTGCAAGATATGTCATGATAACTGTTAACGGCAACACTGCAAATAATTGGGCGAGTATCAGCGAGATAAACGTCAAGACTTTTAGCACAACACCTACTGATACTACACCTCCAACGGTATCAGCATCACCAGTATCAGGTACCTATACCTCAGCACAATCTGTAACACTTACTGCATCAGAGCCTAGTACCATATACTATACCACAGACGGCTCCACACCTACTATATCCAGTACCAGTGGTCCATCACCAGTTTCAGGAATTTCAATCAGTACCAGTACTACACTAAAATACTTTGCAAAAGATACAGCTGGCAATTCCGGAAATACAGTAACAGCAAGCTATACAATTGATACTACACCACCAACTGTATCAGCATCACCAGTATCAGGTACCTATACCTCAACACAATCTATTACACTTACTGCATCCGAGCCTAGTACCATATACTATACCACAGACGGTTCCACACCTACTATATCCAGTCCAGTATATTCTAGTCCTGTATCAATATCAACTACTAGTACACTAAAGTTCTTTGCAAAAGATACAGCTGGAAACATTGGAACTGTAGTAACAGCAAGCTATACAATTAATCTGATAACTGATACAACTCCTCCAACAGTATCAGCATCACCAGTATCAAGTACCTATACCTCAGCACAATCTGTAACACTTACTGCATCAGAGCCAGCTACAATATACTATACAAAAGATGGTACAACACCTACTACATCAAGTACCAGTGGTCCATCACCAGTTTCAGGAATTTCAATCAGTACCAGTACTACACTAAAATACTTTGCAAAAGATACAGCTGGAAACATTGGAACTGTAGTAACAGCAAGCTATACAATTGATACTACACCACCAACTGTATCAGCATCACCAGTATCAAGTACCTATACCTCAGCACAATCTGTTACACTTACTGCATCAGAGCCTAGTACCATATACTATACCACAGACGGTTCCACACCTACTATATCCAGTACTGTATATTCTAGTCCTGTATCAATATCAACTACTACTACACTAAAGTTCTTTGCAAAAGATACAGCTGGAAACATTGGAACTGTAGTGACAGCAACTTATACCATATCTACTACAACAACTACAACATCTACCGGATTGGACCCACTAGGCGTAAAGGAGCTCTACCCAACAATATCAGGTGGTAAAGAATGGGACTCTACATGGAATAATGGTATAGCAAGAACTTTCACAGGAGTGGATCCAGTAGACCCATGGTTTGATGCAAATCACGGAGATGCAACATTTAGCGTTGATGGAAATGGTTTGTTCAAGATATCAGGTCCAGTGCCAAGAATGTATATCCATGATCCAACACTGAATATAGCAAATAGCTGGCACAACGTAGAGATGACAGTATATGCAATGAGAATATCAGACAGTAGCACACCATGGGGTGGTATAGAAGGTGTTGCAAGGACAAACCACGGAACAACCGGAAATGAGCTCACCAATCTATGTGATACAAGAGGCATAGACGCAAGAATGAGATACGACGGACACATTGACTTTGAGAAAGAAACAAGCCATCCTAATTCAGTTGCTGTATCAAACAAGGCCTTCTTTGGAAGTACTCTACCATATAATGTATGGATAGGATACAAACTAGTAGTTTATGACGTGGCAGACGGCAATGTCAAACTGGAACTGTGGTACGATAGTACAGATGGCGCAAACGGCGGTACATGGACAAAGGTAAACGAATTGATTGATACTGGCAGTAACTTTGGCGTTGGTGGAGTAGCGTGCGCGTCTGGTATAGATCCAGCACTCAAGCTAACCAATGACAACAACAGACTGGGATCAGAATCAGGCAAACCAAATATCTCTGTATACTGGAGAAGCGATAATGTTGGAACAAACGGTCTGATATACAAGAAAATGAGTGTCAGAGAGATAACAGCCTCTACAACATCTACAACAGTTATTGATACTACACCTCCAACAGTATCTGCATCACCAGTATCAGGTACATATACATCAGCACAGTCAGTTACACTTACTGCATCAGAACCTAGTACAATATACTATACAACAGATGGCTCCACTCCGACAACATCAAGTACAAGTGGTCCATCACCGATTTCAGGAATTTCGATCAGTACCAGTACTACATTAAAATACTTTGCAAAAGATACAGCTGGTAATTCCGGAAATGTAGTGTCCCAGTCCTATACCATTAATATATCAACAAAGACTAGTAGCTACAATCAAGTCATATTGAACGACCATCCTGTAATGTTTCTTGCTATGGATACACCAAGTGCTGGAACTCAGCTGGACCTGACTGGCAACTTCCACAACGGCGCGTATAAGGGAGGGACACCAGTCTTGGTTTCTCTGCCTAACGGAGAAAAGGTCGCAGACTTTAACGGCGCTACTCAATATGTCTCAGTATCAAGCTCGTCAGTGCTTTCTGTGCCGACAACTGGAATCATAACGATAGAATCATGGATTAGACCTGATACATTACAATTTCCACATTATACCGCTGAAGGTTATGTTTACTGGGTTGGCAAGGGTAACCCAACTAATGGTTACGAGTATGCAAACCGCATGTACAACTTGGATAATACTGCAAACAGACCAAACCGCATCTCTGATTATGCATGGAACATATCAGGTGGTTCAGGATCAGGCTCCTATTTCCAGGATACTGTCCAAGTTTCCCAGTGGATGCATGTTACTGATGTCATTAACATGCGGGATAAATCATCAGCATATCCCACTGGATACATCTCAATTTACAAAAACGGTGTTCTTCGCGAAACTGTCCCCTTGGACCAGTACAATGTGATTCCACAGGCAACATCTGCGCCATTTAACATCGGAACCCGTGATGGCAATAGTTGGTTTGAAGGTGCGGTCGGCAAAGTGGCTGTTTATAACTATGCACTAAGTGCTTCGCAGATCTCAAACCATTACACAGCTATGACAACAGCCTCTACATCATCTACAACAGTCACTGATACTACACCTCCAACTGTATCAGCATCACCTGTATCAGGTACATATACATCAGCACAATCCGTAACACTTACTGCATCAGAACCTAGTACCATATACTATACCACAGATGGTTCCACACCTACTACATCTAGCACTATCTATTCTAGCCCAATATCGATTGGAACCAGTACCACACTGAAGTTCTTTGGAAAGGATACTGCTGGAAATGTTGGAACAGTAGTGTCCCAGTCCTATACCATTAATATATCAACATCGACAGCTAGCAGCTATACTCAGACCATACTAAATGATAATCCTGTAATGTTACTTGCCATGGATACTCCAGGGAGCGGTACCCAGACAGATCTGACAGGAAATGGCCATAATGCCGCATACAAAGGTGGAACACCGACCTTAGTTTTACTCCCCAATGGAGACAAGGCAGCAGACTTTAACGGCAACTCCCAATACGCTACAGTGCCCTCAAGTTCAGCATTTTCTATTCCCACTACAGGCAGTCTGACATGGGAAGGATGGATTCGACCAGATGTGCTCCAGATGCCAAACGTTGCAAATAGTGATCAATATGTAGATTGGATGGGAAAATGCCAAAACTATTCTCCTTCATGTGAATGGGAGGCACGTATGTACAACGCACAGACTCCACAAAACCGTTTTGACAGACTCTCCGGATACGTGTTTAACCCATCAGCAGGGCTTGGCTCAGCAGCAGATTGGCAGCCTAGTGCCACAGGTGTTATACAGGCAGTACATTGGTACCATGTGGTTGTAGAGTATACGACAAAGAGCCAGCCATCCGACTGCATAAATTATGGCCCAGAGCCTGGCAGTATTAACATATGGGTCGATGGTGTGTTATGGGATCACGCTGCACACGGTTCAACTGGCTGCATGAGCCAGTATCATGTTGTGCCAAAGGCAGGCAGTTCCCCTCTAAATATAGGAAGTATGGCACTTGACTCATGGTTTGAGGGCGCGATAGGTAAGATTGCAATTTACAACTATCTGCTAACCCAGAACCAAATCGATGCACACTACACTGCCATGACAGGCATCAATCCATCTGGAAGCTGCTCATCTACCTGCACTATACCTTAATCAAATTGATATTGTGGTACATCATACCATGACTTCTTTTGAAAAAGATGAGTGTCAGAGAGATAACTCCATAGAAATAATTCCCAGGACGCCTAAATATCTAAGCTAGAATCTAACAGAACCAAAAATAAATACAAGTAGATATCACAAAAAACGAGAATTTTAAAATGGAAAACATCTGGGCTTTTGTTGTAATAGCAATTCCTGGAGTGGTTCTCCTTGGCCTAAGACATGCCCTTGATATCGATCATGTTACAGCCATTGATAGTCTTGTTCGGATGTATCGTATCAAGCAACACTCAAGGTGGCTTGGAACGGCATTTAGTACAGGACACATGGTATCAGTATTATTTCAGATGATATTTATCATAGCAATTGCAGGCAGTATAACCAGTACAGGATATATCGCGTTTTGGGGTGGAATAATTGGAATAATATCACTTGGAGCAATAGGTGTCATTAACGTTCTTACCATGAAAAAATGGGGCAAGACAGGCTCTGTCATACTGGCCAATAAAGTGTTACACAGAATATCTTTTCTTGGTCCGTTTAGGTCGTCATTTATTACAGGAATGGTTTTTGGATTCGGGTTTGATACTGCGACTCAGATATCAACAATTACAATGTCAGTTGTTGCATCAGTAACACTTGGGCTGCAGGCAGCGCTGGTATTAGCAAGTTTTTTTGCGCTAGGTATGATATCGCTAGACACTCTTGATAGTGTAGCACTACGTTCTGTCTTTTCAAAAATTTTTCATAAAAAAATATTCAGAAATATTTCGTATGGATTAAGTGGCTGTGCTGTCGTAGTAGCTTTTATCTCGTCGTACGAACTAGTCAACAACGCACAGATATTTCCTAGCTGGGCTGGTCCATCTTTGGCAGGCGGAATAATTGCGGCGTCGTTTGTATATTCACTTGTAACCCACTCTTGACTTGGTCTTTTGTCGAATCAAAATTTTGATTTTTTACCTATATAGTATTTATTGTAATTTCCATTTTTGAAAAAATATATTTTAATAGATCGTCTAATATCAACTACTTGGGGTATTGGTATGGCTGCAGCACAAAAGACGATTGGTGGTATATTAGCTACAATTCTAGTTGTATTAGTTGTAGGCTCGGCACTAGCAGCTCAGAACGTCTTTGCGGTGACAGATAACTCACATAAAAGTGGTCTAAAGACTGTTGGCACTGGGGTTCCAGTTCCTATTGCAAACTGTATTTTACAACACCTAAACGTTCCTAAATACTTCCATGTAGGCGTAGGAAACTGCATTATAGCACTCCCATAAAAATATTTTTCCCTTACTAAAAACAAACTAGTGTTGTAGATTCTTGCGTTTTTCTTCTATTTTCTTTTCAGATTCTAGTCTTTCAAGCTTGTATTGTTTTAGATCAACAAACTTGATTATATTAGATAAGTTTGGATGAATTTTTTTTATTGATATAAACATCTCCTGTGCTACCTTTCTGTAATCGGGGTGTCCCTGTGGAACAGTTCGTAGCTCAATTAAATGGGTTGCCTCCCTAAGATTTAATTTAATAAAATATGGATAATTGTAAGCAAAGTTTACCACATACTGGGCTTGCTCTGGCATCTTTTTTTGCAGCAAATCAAATGTTTCTTTTGACTTGTACATACAATCCTGGAAATCTTTTCTTATACCAAGTGCTGATATCTCTTCTGGGATACAAAATCCGTGATCTGCTGTAAGCAGTTGTCTTTCTAGTGTCAAGACACGGTGTCTGTGAAGATCGCGAAACATTCCAAAGTTAGTTAGAAGATCAAACGTGTATTCAGTCATTTCAAAGGCACGTGGTGGTCTGTGCCGCCTATTTTGTCTTATATTAGAAAAGATCTTTATGATCTTCCTTCTTGTAATAGAATTCATCTTCTTGATGCCAGAAATTATATCCCGGTATGAGACTCCAGGCGACTGTTCATAAAGTAATGCAGAAATTATCTTTTCTTCTGCTCTTTTTTCTGATTCGTAATCAACAAGTTCTACTAGGAAATTTCGCTTGCTCTTTGGTTTTACATATTTCTTACCAAGAAGAGTCGAACTCTTCCTGGTATCGTTTAGGTACTTTTGCAAGGCTCTGCCATGCTTGTCATCGGCTCGCTTTACAAAGGACTTGATGACACTATCAAGTTCTTGGTGTATTTTATGAGCAAGTTCGCGCTCCTCCTGTAAACTTGAGGCATATAGTATCGTGAGAAGGTACTCAAAGGCCCTTCCGTTTCCTGTTATGCCTACGTTTGTGAGAGTAGAGGCAGGAAGGATCCCTCGTAAGGTATCAAGTGCTTTTGCCTTTATGGTAGCGTTATAGATTCGAGTAGCGGATTTTATGTCGTCTTTAGTTCTAAGACGTGAAAAAAAAACTTCAACACCAGTAGAGTCTCTGAACTTTTGGTTACCGATGGGTTCCCTTTCTTGGATAAATGATATCATTGGAGATATATTTCTAGAGTATACATCAAAATCCAAGTTGCATGATTCTAGATACATGTCAGCATATTTTGAATTCATGATGTCCTGTTCCCTGTGAAACTTGTATTGCCCGTTTACTTTTTTGTCCCATGCTACGTATCGTGATGACTTTTCAAGATATGATAATCCAATTCTTCTGTCTTCAATTTTTTTTACCGCAATATTTGATAGTCCTTCGATAGCGATTTGCGCTTCACCAAGCTCTGCAACAGAGTCATCGCCGTATTCAAGCAATACTTTGTTGTAAAACTCTTCGCCACGATTTTGATTTTGTAAAAATTCATCAAGAAATATTCTCCGCATGCTCTTGTCAGTTCTGGAATATCTTGACATCAGAGCTCCCCTGTCTACTTGTCTTGGTGTCATAACAGCAAAGACAGAACCATCTACGTTGGAAAAGTGCTTTAGAAGAATTTCTTTTTCAGATTCTGAAAATTCAGACAACACGATTGGAAAGCAGTTCAATTATAAATAATCTACTTTTTTTCAATCGAGATCAGATCTGATTGTCCTTGCATGCTTCGTCGCGACTGCCATCGTAACAAGACTTCTTTGAAAGACTCTGCTTCCTTGGAATCTTCGGTGTACATCAAAGTTGTAATCCATCTTCCTTCTCCTGCAATTCCACCCATGGTGTTCATCCAGAAATCAGTCGGCATGTTTTCAAAGGCTTTATGGTTCTGATCGCGGCTCATGTCTATCCACCTTTTTGACACGAAATGTAGTATTTCGTCTAGCTCTTCTTTTGTAATCATTATTGGACCATTACTAAATTAGCGATTTTAAAATTGCTAAATTGTGGAAAAATGCCCCAAAACTAGCTAAAATGATCTTACAAAAACTAGAAAGCTTGTTAACACTTTGCTGATTATATCAAATTCAAAACCTGTACCCAATGAGCAAGGAAGAGATCGAGTTTATCGGCAAGCAAGTCAAAGACATGTACGGCACCTACATTGGTAAGGTCATAGGCACTATAACCGATATAGACGGCAGTGTACAAACCGTCGGTGTTGATTGTGGTTCCGAAGGACTAAAACAAATCCCGTTTGAGCAACTAGTCGTTCAGGGAGCATTTGTAATTTTCATTCCTCGATGGAGATTAGATGCACAGCGATTGTTGCGAGAGAAGGGCCTTACATTACGCAGAATTCGTGCACTGATAGACATCGTATCTGAAAACGACGACATGAAGGAGGATGCTGAATTGATCCATGAAAAATACAAGACAAAGCTGCTAACTCTTGATGAGAGCGAAAAACAGATCAAAGACAAACTAGAACAAAGACTGGCTGAGCTTGACGGCCAACTAAAATCAATCAGAATGCTAAGATTTGATGCCAAGTTGCAAAACAAAAGCAACGAAATATCCGATGCCAAGTACGAATCAGTCAAGACTCATACGGTCGAGATAATCGAGCACATAGAGCATGAAAGGTCAGAGATAGCAAGCATTCAACGGCGCATCACCGATCTTTCAGTTGAGAATCTGGACCAAGCACAAAGTCCAAAAGATGTTCATTCAGCCGCCGTTTCATACCTAGGCAAGGTAGAAAATTCAACTTCCCAGCCCAAGACTCCAGTAACAGCTGGCGAAGGAGTTGGTAATAGCAACCCCCCATCATCAGCACCCAAGCCGGTTGCCATCGGAGCTGATGGCGAAGAAGAACCTCAAGACTCAGATTGGCTTAAGAGAATATCGTCTTCTTGAGTACATCTAGTGGGATGGAAGATTCGCTCCTACCTCCTTTTCAGCGAACCCTTTTTCTGAGACAAGTACAAAGCATGCCTATTGGAAACAACCTATCATATTGGTCTTGGGTATAACGACACCAAAACAAGAAAGAAGGCAGAGCAGGACTATATATCATTCTGGGAAGAACAGGCAAAGAGTCTACACTGGTTTGAAAAATGGAATAAGGTACTAGAATGGAATCCTCCGTTTGCAAAGTGGTTTCTAGGAGGCAAGATTAATGCCTCGTACAATGCCCTTGATGTTACAGTAGCAAAGAACCCAGATAAGAAAGCTATACTGTGGGAAGGAGAAAAGGGAGAGACAAGGACTCTCACCTATCAGGAGCTATTACAATATGTATGCAGATTTGCAAATGCTCTCAAATCACTTGGAGTCAAAAAAGGCGATAGGGTTACAATCTATCTTCCAATGATTCCGGAGTTGATAATATCTATGCTTGCTTGTGCAAGGATTGGCGCCATCCACACTGTAATATTCTCGGGATTTAGTGCCCAGTCTATAAGAGATAGAGTCGATGATTCAAAGTCCAAGGTGATAATTACGGCAGACGGGGGGTTTAGGAAAGGAACTGTAGTCAAGCTAAAAGAAATAATTGATCAAGCCATAAAAGATTTTGATTTTGTAGAAAACGTAATTATATTTGAGCACGCAAATATTCAGGTTTCTTACACTAAAAAAGACAAAAAATGGCAGGATCTGATAAAAAACAAATCCTCTTTGTGCGAAGCAGAAAAACTTGAGAGTGTACATCCGCTTTACATCTTATACACTTCGGGAACAACTGGAAAACCAAAAGGAGTACTGCATGGTACAGGTGGTTACTTAATTCATTTATACAGTACATTCAAATGGGTTTTTGATATCAAAGATTCCGACATTTACTTTTGCACTGCTGACATAGGTTGGGTGACAGGTCACAGCTATGTAGTATACGGCCCTCTGTTGCATGGAGCAACACAGATAATGTATGAAGGTGCGCCAGATTATCCAACACCTGCAAGAATGTGGAAAATTATAGAAAAATACAAAGCTACTATCTTCTATACCACCCCTACCGCATTACGCATGCTCATGAAATATGGAGATGACCTTCCTAATTCAAATAATCTTTCTAGCTTGAGACTACTTGGAACAGTGGGCGAACCAATAAACCCAGAAGTGTGGAGGTGGTACTACAAAACAATAGGAAAAGAAAGGTGTCCGATTGTCGATACTTGGTGGCAGACTGAAACAGGGGGAGTGATGATCTCACCTGTCCCAGGACTTGAAACAATTCCCTTAAAGCCTGGTTCTGCAACAAGACCAATCCCTGGTGTGCTGGTATCAGTGGTTGATGAAAACGGAAAAGATCTTCCAGCTGGAACAAAGGGATATCTTGTAATAAAACAACCGTGGCCTGGCATGCTTCTTACACTGTGGGGAGATGATGAAAAATACAAGGCGGTTTACTGGTCGAAATACAAAACAATGTACTATCCAGGAGATTATGCAATAAAGGACACAGACGACTATTTTTCCATGCTAGGAAGAGCCGATGACGTTCTAAAAGTCGCAGGACATAGACTGGGCACAGCTGAACTAGAAAGCGGATTTGTCTCACACAAGTCAGTGGCAGAGGCAGCAGTGTGTGGTATCCCTCATGATGTAAAAGGAGAATCAATCATTGCGTTTCTTGTTCTAAAGGAGGGATTTGCTCAGACACCACAGCTCAAAGACGAGATAATTGCTCATATTAGACAAGCGATTGGTCCTATTGCCACCCCCGACCAATTGCATTTTGTATCAAAGCTACCAAAGACTAGAAGCGGAAAAATAATGAGAAGACTTCTCAAGGCAATCGCAAAAGACGAACAGATTGGAGACATTAGTACTCTTGAGGACGAAGCATCGGTTGACGAAGTACGATCTGCACTAAGCGAATTAAGACAGACCATTCAAAAGAACAAGATCAAATAGATATTATCTGAAGCTTGGAATTTTGACTAATTTTGTATTTGTCTAAAAACCCAGACGTGACTTCTAGGACATATTTTGCTTGTTTACCGTCTGCATTTTTCACCGTACACGCTACCGTTTCCACTGCAGACTTGCATGGCTGAATGTTCTTTTCAATATGAACAACATTTCCATTGCTGTCAAACCAAATTATATCCAGAGGGAATTGCATGTTTAGCATCCATATTGGTATTACCTGTTCCTGATCGAAAACAAAGATCATTCCTTGGTCGTATGGTATCTCATTTTGGAACATAAGTCCACGAATTTTTTGAGCATCAGTTTCTGCTATCTGGACATTTAAGACTATATCATCAATCTTGACAGTTCCTTTTGAAAACTTGACTTCGGCAAGTTTGGAGTCAGAAGGAATCGTAAATACACCTACAGCTCCAATAATCACTGCAGCAATTGCTACTGGAACTAGAACTTGGGCTCGTGTTGCCACAAAAAATTGAAGATACTGTCTAGTTAAAAACTAATGCAGAATATAAAAGATCATCTACTCATTTTATCTTTGATCTGGCTTACATGTCTTGCGAATTTCTTGGTTTCGTGGCCGACGTCTTTTAGTGTAGCACCATTGTAAACCCTATCAAGGTATCTTCCAGCAAGAATCATAGGTCCGCCTATTACATTAGTTATTCCAAAAGGCTCTGGCATAAAAAACAAGATAAAGCCAATTTTTTGAAGTTTTTTGCCTGGCGCAGGAACTCGGTGCAGCGCAGCAAGAGAACGGGCAGTTCCAGTGTCATCTAGGCCTCCAAGCGCGGAATAAACCTCAGCTCGTCGTTTCATCGAGTCTCTCAATCTTTTAATTTTATGAATACCTGTCCTAAGATCCTTATCCATTCCACCAAATCTTAAGAAAAATAGTTAAGATTCCATGCAAAAGATCAATCACAAGGAGGTAAAGATTTCTTAGCAAGAGAGATCAGGTTAATATCGCTTTGAGCATATCTAAATCCCCAAACTATAAGACAATCACGCAAATTCATTACATATCTAAAGGCTAACCCAAAAATTCTTGCAAGTTTTCAATAATTAATCGTGAATTACTACCTTGATGTCATTTTTTGACATTACCGCATTAATTATTCTCTTTCCAGAGCTTGATTTTTTTGCAATTATTATTCTGCCTCTTTTGCCAACACTGCTAGACAACAAGTGTTTATCATTGACATAAATGTCTGCATTCATTCCGGTCTTGGCACTGTCAACTTCAAGTACCAAATTATTTCCAGATTCAGACATTTCAAACCATTGGCTCTTTGTACTAGATTGGTCTTTTTCTTCTACATCGATGTGAACCCCAAGTGTTTTTTCAAGTTCGTTTATTGTTGAACCTCCTCTCCCTATAAGAGATGCAATGGAATCTTTGTCGACTCGAACCCTGATGCTATTATTTGAAAGAATCTCAATTTCGGCATCAGAATCGAACCTGCGAATCGTCTCCCTGATTTTTGATTCTGCAAGTCTCTCGATGCCGCCGCTTTTTGCATCTTTAGATATTGGGATCACGATGTTTTCCTCACCGTACGTGTAAATCTCGTATTCCAGATTGTGATTTTCAAAGTTTCTTACCTCGATTACAGGTCTTGCCAAGTCTTGCTCTGTCATGCCAGTTGGTACTTTTACTTTGAACTCTAACTCGTATACTTTAGAGATCTCGCCTCCTTGTACAAACACGACAGTATCTAAAATATGAGGAATCATGCCAAGCTCTATTTTTCCTATGAATCTTTGTATTGCGTCAAGTGGTGCATTTGCATGTACTACGCCTACCATCCCAACCCCTGCCAATCTCAGATCAGAAAACACTCTAAAGTCATGATACCTTCTAATCTCATCGTATATTGTATAATCAGGTCTTACAAGCAGTAAGATATCTGCGGCGTTTTCAAAACTTCCATCAAGCTGGGTATATTGAGTAATTTTTTCATCAACTTGCAGGTCTCTTGGAGATTCAAAAGTTTTGACAATTTTTCCTTTCTTGGAATAGAAATCAGCAAGGCTTGAAGCAAATGTGCTCTTTCCAGAACCAGGAGCTCCTGCTATGAGTATTCCTTCAGCTTTCTCAGAAAGTCTTTGCATAAGTTTTTCAGTAATTTTGTATTGCTCCAATGACAATTTCACTATAGGATGAGTAATTGTAATTTCATAACTATCTGAAAAAGGAGGGTGTGTTATTACAACTCTAAAATCTCGGTATTGAATAACGAGGGCACCAGGTTTTGAGATCTCAACAGCCCCTGCCTGCGTGGCTCTAGAGGCTTCCAAAATCTCTGCTGTAATTCCTTCAAGATATTCCTCTATCAGTACTTTATCTTCTAATTCTACCAAAGAAAATGTACCCGGCTTTCCACGTTTTGCAACAGGACGCGTTCCTTCTTTTAGATGTACACTCATGGTTTGGGAGTCGAAGAACTTTTCAAATTCCAGATCAGTTATCTTGACTTGAGGCTTTGAGTAGCTGGTCTTAACACCTTCCGCCTGGGCAACCAAAGCTTGTACGTAATCTGCAGTGTAAAACGTCGCATCGTTCTTTTTTGCTATGTCCTTTATTATTGCATCAATACGCCCGTGTCTTGCAAGCTTGATGTCTTCCATACTAGGACGTTCGCCCTCGAACCTGAGCACTATGTTGTTCTTTTCAGCAAGCTCACGTATTTTTTTTATCTCCTCAAGACCGACAAACCCATAATCTTTACTTTGCGACGCTTGAGATTGGAGCTCATCCAACACAGCGACTGGTACGATAATTTCACAATCCTTGAGCTTTCCTGATTCGATTAGTTTTGTAATCTCTCCATCTATTACTATGCTGGTGTCAACAACTACTTTATCCATTGAAGACACAGCTTCTTTGGTACTTTTTAATCATAGCTTTTATGAATTAACAACTTCGGTTATAGTTTTTAAAACATCTTGAAAATTAAATGGTTTGAGAATATAGGCGCGGGCACCAGCACTAATACAATCTCTAATCGTATTTTGATTATCGGTTGCCGTAATCATGATTATCTTTGCTTTAGGATTTATCTTAATGATTTCTCTTAGCGCTGCCAACCCATCCTTTTTGGGCATGGCCATGTCTAAGAGCAAAATCTCAGGTTTTGTCTCGATGAATAGTTCGATTGCTTCACTACCGTTTGTAGCTTCACCAACAAGCTCATGCTTTCCTATCTCTAGGATGTCTCTTAGTACCATTCTTATGGAATCCGAGTCGTCTGCTATCATTACACGAATCATTTCTTGGATACCGTTAGTCACTTTTGTATATAAGCAAAAAATTGTATTTACCACTCGGATATTTCCGGAAACGCAATGCGTACTCTGTCTCTAAAATCATCTACGTCATTGATGTTGTGACCGTTGAAAAGATTTGTCATCTTTTTGATTGCTTCAATTATAATTATGTATGATCCTTTTAGGACGCCGTTGTTGATTATGTGTTTTAGGACGGTAGCAACTGTTTTGGCAATCTCGCCCACTTTATCTTGACCCATCATAGGTGCCAAACCTCTGATCTTGTGAAGATGCAACTCGATCTGTTCCGAGTTTACGAAAATATGTTCGTCATTATTGCAATTTGATAAAACCTGGTCCAATCGATCCAATTCATCTTTTATTTCCTGCCTAGCAACCTTGAGAAAATCGTCAGACATTTTAACTAATTAACAGATATGTTTTATACTAACTTTTATAGGATCACAGGTTCGCTTCCTACCTAATGTGAAAATAACCCAGAAGACCTTCTTATTACTTGGAGTTATTATTGGAGTCTCGGCGATTAATCTGTATTTATTAGTGTCTACTGCTCAAGAAAATCAAGCAGTCCTACATTCGATAAGTGACGCCAACGATCTCAAGGTAATTGTTGAAAGAATCGCTGGTACTGCAAATTCCATAGCAAGTGGTAACGAACAAGACAGATCTACTTTGCAAACTGAGATGGATGATTTTGACACAATCTACAGCGTTTTGGGAGCTGGTGGAACTCATAAGGGATACAGTGTTGTTACAGTTCCGCTAGAATTGAAATCAGTTTATGAGGAGGTGGACAACTCTTGGCAACAGTACAAAATCGACGCAGAAACAATCAAAAAAGAATCAGTGTTCAATCCACAAGTTGTGGATTCTCTAAAATACATCCTTGGAAAAAATGGAGACCTACTTTCACTGGCAAATGGTATCACAAATGACCTTGCACCATTAGACAGGAATTTCAATAGGCACAAACAGATAGCAGCTGAAATGGTAACAACTGCAAAAGATATTGCAGAAAAAACACTACTCATATCAATTGGCGAGCAAGGTAACACAACAGCTGCAATAAAAAAAGATAGGGTTTTTTTTGATGCAGATTTGAAAAAATTAGAAGACTTACCATTGGATAGTCCTGAATTTAATGCCTATGATATTACACAAGAATCACTACAACAGATTCCAAGAGAAAACTCTGATTCTATTAGACAGCTTGATCCGCTCTGGGAAGCTGTTCGAGTCAAAATAATGTTTATTGAATCCAATCCAATCCTGTCAAAGGAATTTGGTGCAGCACTACGCAGCCTGGACGACCATAGAACTACCCTGCTTGGGATATCATCAACATTCGTAGACGGATGGAACCAATTAATCGATTCCAAATTACATGATAGAGTAATGGTAGTTCAGGCACTACTAATTGTTGACATAGCGGTCTTTGTGTTAGTTATGCTTTCAATAAGAAAATCTTTGAGTCCTCTTGGCATGATGATAAAAACTATTGGAAGAATCAGGGAAGGATTTTACGGTGAAAAAATAGAATATACTGCTAACGACGAAATTGGCGAACTTTCTGCTACGTTCAATGCAATGTCAAGTACTATCAAAATGAAAGACGAAGAAACCAAGAAGATGGAGATGGCAAAAGATGAATTTCTAGCCATGATCACGCATGAATTGAAAACACCTCTCGTTCCGATACAAGGTTACTCAGACATCCTAATTGGTGAACATCTTGGCCCTTTAAACAAAAACCAAAAGGATAGATTAGAAGTGATTAGATCAAGCTCTGCTACTCTGCTACAGCTTATTTCAGATCTGCTTGACGCACAAAAATTGGAACTGGGTCAACTTAGGATAAAGAAATCAAACAATAATCTAAGAGAAACAATGGAAAAAACAATTGTAGCCATGGCACCACAGACAATGTCTGATCAGATCTCACTTACCCACAACGTAACACAAGATCTTTACGCAAACTATGACAATGACAGAATTACACAGGTGCTCATGAACTTGATTAAAAATAGCTTCAAAGCATGTTCTCCAAAGGTAGGAAAGATAGAAATCTCAGCTGAGGAGCATCCAACTGAAGTGATAGTCTCAGTTAAGGATAATGGGAGAGGAATTCCTGCAGACGCAATTGACAACATATTCAAAAAGTTTTATCAAGTTGACACCTCTCTTACGCGTGAAAAAGGCGGTAGCGGCCTAGGTCTTTCGATTTGTAAGGGAATCATAGAAGCCCATGGGGGCAGGATCTGGGGGCAAAGCCAGCCTAACAAGGGTGCGACTTTTTCATTTTCTATTCCAAAGTCTGAAGATTCCAGAACTGCTATATAATATACAAATACTTGAGTGTGAACCTCTCAAGTGTTGCTGCAAGACTATGCTGAAAAAGCTATTGTATTTGCTGTTCAAAGTGGAGCTCAATATTGCGACGCAAGAGCGGAAGCGATAACAAGCAATGGATTTGTTTTAGAAAACGGGGAAATTGAACATTTTTCATCTGTCAGTGATAGGGGTTTAGGGATACGTGTTCTGGCAAGTGGGGCATGGGGCTTTTGTTCTATATCCGATCCACAATCGATAGATCAAATAAAAAGTAGCGCAGAAGAAGCTGTAAAAAGTGCATTGCACTATGCTTCACTTAAGAAACAAAAAACCAAGCTTGCTGAGGTTCATGCATTCGTGGATAAGGTAGATCTTAAGATTGAACAAAGGCCTTCAATTGAAGAAATGGTAGAGATTGCGCTTGAATGTGATAAAATAATTAGGAGCAAAAAAAGAATAAACAAATCTTCTATATCAATTCATCATGACAGTTTTTCCAAATATTTTGTAAATAGTGAAGGTGCAAAGATATCACAGAATTTTGATGATGTTATAGCCAATCTATCTGCAACTGCGCATGAATTCGGCCTTACAGAGACAGCAAGCTCAACCGAAGGGGGTAGAGGGGGTATGGAAATGATAACAGGTCAAAATGACATCACGAAAGTTGCTGAATCAGTGTCTCAAAAGGCTAGTGAATTAATTGACGCAAAAGGGGTGAAAGAAGAAAAAGCGACAGTCGTAATGAATCCTGATTTTGTCGCATTGCTTACTCATGAAATTCTAGGGCATCCATCTGAAGCCGACAGAGTGCTTGGAAAAGAAATGGCTTGGGCAGGGGGTGCTTGGTGGACAGGAAAACTTGGTGGCAGAGTGGGGTCCGACGAATTAAACGTGATGGATGATCCAACGATTACTTCGAGTCTAGGGTGGTACAAATATGATGATGAAGGTGTAATTGCGACTAAAAAATCACTAATTGAGGATGGTGTCTTAACAAGTCATATGCAAAGTAGAGAAACAGCTTCAGTTTTCAACTCGGAACCAAACTCAGCCATGCGCGCAACTGGATATGCGTTTATGCCGCTGGTCAGAATGGCATGTACTTGTATAGAGCCTGGGGACTGGAATCCTAGCGAGATGATTAAAGATATTAAAAATGGATATCTTGTTTGCAACATGAAGGTCCCTTCAATAGATATGATGAGGTACAATTGGAGCATATCTTGTCAATATGCCCAAAAAATAGAAAACGGTGAACTTGGGGAATTGTTAAGAGATGTTATAGTACTGGGAACTGCACCTGAATTCTTCAATTCAATTGATGCCAGAGGAAAAGATTTCATCGTGCGACCTATTACAAATTGCGGTAAGGGTGATCCGATGCAAATAATGAGAATGGGAAATGGCGGTCCGCATATTCGTGGTACAGCTACCGTAAAAAGTGTAGGGATTTGAAATGTCAGAAGAAATTATTGCCCTCAGAAAAAGGGTGATGTCGTGCATCAAGTGCGGTCTGTCAAAGTCACGAAAAAATGCCGTTCCAGGCTCAGGAAATATTCAATCAGAAATCATCTTCATCGGTGAGGCTCCAGGCAGAAGTGAAGATCTTCAAGGAGAACCATTTGTTGGCACAGCAGGTCAGATCCTGTCTGAAGCTTTAGAGTATGCAGGGTTGAAAAGAAGTGATATCTACATAACTAATGTAGTTAAATGCAGACCTCCCAATAACAGACAACCACTTAAAGAAGAACAAGACGCCTGTAGGGAGCATTTGTTAAAAGAATTAGAGATAATTCGTCCTAAGATGATATGTATTCTTGGCAACACTGCATTTAGTTCACTATTAAATGGTAACTCGATAACTAAAAACAGAGGAAAAATTATCCACAGGGCCGGTCAGCTCTATTTCGTCACAATTCACCCTGCCGCCGCTATTTACAATCCTGATCTGCGTCAGGTTTTAAAAGATGATATGAAATTTCTGGCACAAACACTTGACAAAATAAAAAAGGGTTTGCAAATAGAAACTTTAGAATGAAAATTATTCCACGTTCGTTTTATCAGAGAAATACAGTTGATGTAGCACAAGCTCTGTTAGGACAGGTGCTGGTAAGAAGAATAACTGACAAGATTATATCTGGTGTAATTGTGGAAACGGAAGCATATAGATACAGAGACGATGCAGCTAGTCATTCTTTTATGGGAAGAACTGAACGGAACAGAGCCATGTTTGAAGAGGTTGGCAGGGCGTATGTGTATTTTACATATGGCATGCATTTTTGTGTAAATGTAGTGGCAAGAGACAATGACTCAGAAGCTGGCGCAGTTCTATTACGTGCCCTCGTACCAAAAAAAGGACTTGATTTTATGGTGAGACAACGAAAGACCAAGGTCATTTCTAATCTTACAAACGGACCTGCAAAATTAACGCAGGCTTTACGGATAACCAATGAGCAGTATGGTGAAGACCTAACCAGAAAGTCTAGTCTTTATATAATCGAAGGCAAGAAAGTCACAAAGTCTGATATTGACACTAGGCCACGAATTGGAATTAAAAAAGCCACAGATAAGTTGTGGAATTTTAGAATTTAAATAAATTTTTCATGAAATAAATCTAGGAAGACTATGACGGTGGTCTGACTACAAGAGTAGCTGTCAAGTCCATAGATTTTCCTTGTCTATTAACAGTTAAAACTATCTTGTCACCCACATTTTTTTGTTCATCTAGGTAGGAAATGACATCGTAAATCGTCTTTACAGGATGACCATCTATTGCGGTTATGATATCACCACCGTATGGAATTTTGTTCTCATCAAGAGTGGCGGCAGTAACACCAGCCTTATCAGCTGGCCCTCCTGGTACAACTGTTTCGACTATGACCCCCTTGAAGTTTCTTGGTAAACCATTAGCAAGTGAAATATCAGGGTTCATACTTGTTCCCGCTATTCCGAGATAAGGATGTGAGTAATTTCCATCCTTGATTAAAACAGGAGCTATTCTCTTAATCGAATTTGCAGGGATTGCAAATCCAATTCCTGCAAAATCACCTGTGTTGGTTTTAATAGCTGTATTCATTCCAACTACTTGTCCTTGCACATCTAACAGTGGTCCACCGGAATTACCTGGATTAATTGCAGCATCAGTCTGAATAACATCAGGTATGGAAAATCTGACAACATTCTCGTTTTGAAGTAAACGGCCTACCTGACTTACTATTCCAGTGGTCATGGTGTCGCTTAGTCCAAAAGGATTTCCTATTGCGATGACTTGTTGGCCAACGTCGAGTTCTGAGGAATCACCAAGTGTAAGAGGGATAAGATTCTCGTCTGAGTAATTATCAATTATCTGTATGACTGCAATATCACTATCTGGGTCTGTTCCTACTACTTTTGCGGTGTAGGTATTTCCATCGACAAATGTTACATCTACCGTCTTGACACCTTCAACGACATGATTATTAGTAATTATCCGTCCTTCCTTGTCATAAACAAAACCTGACCCAAGTCTTGTGGATTGACCCTGAAGTGGTTCTCCGTTTATTATGATGCTATTGTCGGTCGTGGAAACTTTGCTGGTAATTTGCACTACAGAATTCTGGACTCTTTTGAAAATGTCTGTTAACGAGGAGTCTTGAATTGAGGATGAACCAGACAGTCCTTGTGGTCCCGGCGGACCTGGAGGGCCTGGAGGACCTTGTGGACCTGGAGGTCCTTGAACAGTTGCCTGCGATATATCGCTCAAAGGTCGGTTGTTGGTGAACTCTACAATAACAGTTGCCGAAAGGGCAATAATTATTCCAATAAGAACAATCTCTATCTTTCTCGTAGTGGATCAAGGCAAATTAATTGGAACCGAAATAATATCCTTTACGAAGCTTTGTTAATCATTACATAAATATACACACAAGGCAGTTATCTCATATTGGTAAAGAAGCAGAAAAATAATACTAAGAGTAGTCCAATTTCTAAAGGCACTTTAATAGGAATGGCAATAATAGCAGCCGCTGCAATAGGGGGAGGCGCTTACCTTTGGAACTCCTCAGTCCCAGTAAACATGAACACTCCGGTATTTGCAACTCCGTCTAACATCTACATCAAAGCTATACACACAGATCAAGGATATGCATTTGACGAACAATCCACGAGAACAGGTAAGAGAACATTATCTGGTACAAACATAGATCCTTCCATTCACATTCCAAAAGGCACTTTGGTATCATTGCATGTGATAAATGAGGACAAAGACACAGGCTCAGAGCAAGACTTGAACATAGACTCATTTAATGTTCATACAAGACACTTGAAGTACTTTGGAGCTCAGACTATCAACTTTGTTGCTGACAAAGATGGCAGTTATACATACTATTCTAGTATCCACCCTGAGATGAAAGGAACTATAGTGGTGGATCCGTAGGAAATGAAATGTAAAATATTTTCTAGAAAATTCTGGTATCTGTTAAAGGAGATCTCGCATCTTGGTGGATGACGAAGGACGCAGGTTTTCTCGCATAGACGTGCTTGACCTCATGGATAGTTTCATTGATAGAATATTGGAAATAAGGAGAATACTTTTAGGGGTCTCTATTTCAGCTCTTATTCTCGCTCCCTTTGCGATAGGGCTCTCGATTTTCCTAATGACACATCCCCGCTTCTTTGGTGTGCTTGAGAGAGAATATGAATTTGGTGCTATACTGAGCGTCTTGCTTGGAGTTATTATATCTGTGTCACTGGTGTGGCTTGTTACAGGAATTAGGCAACATATGGCTCTGAAATCATGGAATAAAAGATATCAGGAATATCTCAAGCAAAAAGAGGAGATTAATCGAAAGATAGCATCTGAATATGGTTTAGAGCAAGATTAAAGATTCTCTTTTTTCTCGCCAACACTCTTCTTACGTGGGAACACATTTTCATAAGGTTCCAAGATTGTCTTACAAAATTCTATTCCTTTGGATGTTGGCTTGTAAATAGTAATAATACGCTTTCCTAATGATTGTTCCACACTAGTGATCAAGTTATTTGCTTCCAATTCGTCAAGTATTGGTTTGTGTTTCTTTAAATTTAATCCGCAAAAGCTTACCAAGGCAGTCTGGTTGAGCTCACCATATTGAACAAGCATCAAGATGATGTCTTTTATAATGTAAATTCTGTCGCGATAGCTAGAACCAGACATTTATCATGTCTCCATCAAGACTCTTCCATATAATCCCTAATTGTCATTATTCTATAATTTGATCCTAAAGAACGCTAATATCCTCTTGCAAAGATTACTTCTAACTTGCTTGGTTTTTTGCAAATAATGCAGGACGAGTTCGAATTCTTTCCATCAAATGGAATTACTCGAATATCTGCACCAGTCGATTCCTTGATAGTTTCCTCACATTTCTGATCACCGCACCATGGCGAGTAGAGAAACATTCCTTTTTCTAATTCCTTTTTGAATTCATCAAAATCTGTTACCTTCTTTATTCTGTCATTAAGAATCTTTTTCGCATTCTCAAATAGTGTCTTTTGTATTTCATTTAACACGTTTATTACTCCATCCTTCACATTCATATCGAAAGTTAGATCTGTCTTCTTTAGATTATCGCGTCTCACCAGTACCATCTTACCTTTTGCAAGGTCTTTTGGACCAATCTCAATTCTGAGTGGCACCCCTTTCATTTCCCAATCGTTGAATTTGTAACCTGGAGTAAATTCATCTCTTGAATCAATTTGAACGCGCAGATTCTTCTTCTCTAAGATCACTTTTAGTTGCATGGATTTATTGAGTACTGTTTCCCTGTCTGTGGGAGAATAATAGATTGGTACAATTACTATTTGGATAGGTGCAACGCGAGGTGGCAAAACAAGACCTTTGTTATCGCCGTGAACCATGACAAGTGCCCCAATAAGACGCCACGAGACTCCCCATGAAGTTTGCCAGGCAAAAGTCTCTACATTTTGTTCATCAAGAAACTTTACGTCAAATGGCTTAGAAAAGTTCTGACCAAGAAAATGCGACGTTCCCATCTGTAATGCTTTGCCATCTGGCATAATCGCTTCTATAGTAGTTGTGTAGACAGCTCCCACAAACTTCTCTTTTTCACTCTTCTTTCCTGTAATCACTGGGATGGCAAGTTCTTCTTCTATCGTTTTTTTATATATGTCAAGTACAGTCATAACTTCCTCTTCTGCTTCATCCTTTGTTGTATGTACCGTGTGACCTTCCTGCCATAGAAACTCTGAAGTTCTCAAGAAAGGTTTTGTAGATTTAATCTCTGCCCGCAAGGCGGAATTCCAGAAATTAATTTTGAGCGGCAAGTCTCTCCAGCTCTTTATCCATTTGGAATACATCGAGTATGCAAGTGTTTCCGAGGTTGGTCTTAACGCAAGACGATCTCCTATCTCCGTATCCCCAGAATGAGTAACCCAAAAGACTTCTGGAGTAAACCCAGCAAAGTGACTTGCTTCCTTGCGTAGTAAAGATTCGGGAATAAGAACAGGAAGAAAGGCGCTCTCATGACCAGTTGCTTTTAGTTTTTGATCAAGAGAGGATTTGAGAGATTCCCAGATAGAATAGCCATATGGTCTCAGGACAATTAGCCCCTTAACGGGAGCGTAATCAGCAAGTTGAGCCTTTAAAACGACTTGTGTATACCACTCACTAAAACTCTCATTCTTTTTTACTGTGATTCCTATCTCTTTGCTCAATTCCCATCATTTTGACACTTGTCCTAATGAGCGTTCTGGTCTTTTAGAGAGGATCGCCTTTACAAAGTACTTTGCCGCTTATTCTACTTTGAAAATTAGGGCATACAAAACACTGGATAAATGCTACTTCTTCCTTTAAGACAGGGCAATCAACAGATTCTTCTTTCATGCGTTTGAGCATCTTAGGACTGACACCTTTCAATTTTATTTTTCCTTTGTCATCCATCATCCCTGATATCTTGAGCTCTCCTTTGGTTTTCTCTGACAGCTTAAGAGGAATCGCAGAAACTTTGATCGGAACTTCATATTTGTGCGGAAGCTCGCCCATGGTCTTGATCTTAGAAACCTTGAATATATTACTAGTGGTGAAGAGATGATTAGATCGCTTAAGATTAATATAATCTGGTTTGTGTCTGAAAGCAGAAACTGATGTTAGCAATTTTTGATGTGGAGGGTGTATTGCTTGATGCAGAATTCCTTCCAACACTAGCGGAAAAAATTAACAAACAGGACGAAATCTGGGATATCACAAGAAAAGGTATCGAAGGAGTAATAAACTGGGAGGAAGGGCTGAAAAAAAGAATCGAGATTCTTAGGGGAATAAGCTATGAGACATGCAAAGAAGTTGCAGATTCGCTAAAAATCATGACTGGCGCAAAAGAGACATGCCGCGCATTAAAGGCTGCAGGCTGGAAATTGATGGCAGTTTCTGGAGGATTTACAATAATGACTGATAGACTACGAGATGAACTTGATTTGGATTGTGTCTTCGCTAATGAACTGATTTTTAAGAATGGTAAGCTGGATGATGTCAAAATACACGTGGACTCGGACAAAGCCAAGTCAGCCACGATTAAAGTAAAAGAGTGGAAAGAGGAGAAAAAGAATATTACAGTGGTAGTCGACGGAGCAAATGATGTCAAGTTATTCGACATATGTGGACTGGGAGTAGCGTTTAGGGCACAAGATATTGTTAAAGACTTGGCAACTATAACGCTTGAAGAAAAAGACCTTTGCAAACTAATCGATCTTATCAACAAGCATTATGGTCTAGAAATACGATTGCAGACTCTGGCCTAGACAGAATATGATTTTAAGCAGTTAAAGAATAGATTTCTAGTTGGTCTTAGAAATAATTCCTGTTGAGATAGAAAAAGAGATCAAACCAGGTGATAACGTAGTTGGACTTATGCTACTTGCAAAATCAAAGCCGCAGTTAAAGAACGGAGATATTCTAGTCTTTACGCAAAAAATTATCTCAAAACAAGAAGGACAAGTTGTTAACCTCTCTGAGGTAACTCCTACACTTCTTGCTACAGGAATAGCAAGTGAATACGGTAAAGATCCAAGAGTCGTGCAACTCATACTTGACGAGTCAAAGCGGATAATAAGAATGAAAAGTGGAGTAATAATATCGGAAACAAAACATGGTTTTGTTTGTGCAAACGCTGGTGTTGATGAGAGTAATGTACAAAGAGGTCATGTCACATTGCTACCTGTTAACCCAGAATTGTCAGCACAAAAATTGAGAAAAGAAGTAAAGGATAAAGCAGGAATAGAAGTAGCTATTATAATTTCTGATACCTTTGGAAGGCCATTTAGAGAAGGGCAAACCAATGTTGCAATAGGACTCTCAGGGATTCTTCCTATCTCAGACTATGTCGGTACAAAAGACAGTTTTGGGAGGGTTCTTCGTGTAACTGCGATTGCAATTGTGGATGAGATATGTTCTGCTGCTGAACTGGTAATGAATAAGAGTCGTAACACTCCAATTGCAATAGTCAGAAATTACAACTTGAATGAAGAAATCGGCTCAATAAAAGATCTAATAAGATCAAAATCCACGGATTTATTCAGATAGATAAAAATTATCAAAACAAAGATTATATTCACAGGATGGTGGAACCGATAGACATTGGATACCTTAAGAACTGAACTACATTGCCACAACGAATTTTCAAATTTTCAACTCGGCTTAAAAGAAACTCCCTACGATTGCGGTATCTCAATTGAGGAACAAATCGAACAAGCCTACAAAATAGGTCTAGACGCTTTCTTTATCACAAATCACAACACTTTGGATGGTTACAAATCGCTTATTGAATACAAGGAAAACCACGAAAAATACAAGCGTATACAGGTATATCCAGGCGAGGAGATAACCACTGACAAAGGAATACACGTTGTTGCATACGGATTGACAAACACGATAAAGCCTGGTAAGAGCGTAGGTGAAATACTTGATGTCATAAAAAAACAAGGAGCGATATCTTGTGCACCACATCCCTTTGGGCTCAATAACGGTCTACGAGAAAAAGCTGTTCTTTGTGATTTAATCGAGGTCTTTAACAGTAATAATGTTGACAGGTATTCAAACATGAGAGCAACGCATTTTGCAAAAATAAACAATATGATTGAAGTAGCAGGAAGTGATTCACATATTCTTTCTACTTTAGGAAGAAGTACAAATTTGATAGAATCAGAAAATAACTTGGATGATGTCTTGAACGCAATGCGAAAGGGACGAATCATTATAGAAAATGCTGGTTACGTTACAAGCAGGGAGATGATAGAGCACGCCAAGTACAAAATAGAAAATTCAAAAGATGATATAATTAGATACTTTAGGGAAAATCACCCCCACTTGACAGGTATGTGCAGATTTTTGATAACTGCTTTTGAGTCAAATCCAGATAGTGTAATTTGGACAGCAATGTATAAGGTAGCAGTACACCTTACTACTAAGCTTTCAAACAAAATTAATTTTAAGAATCAAGATTATGAGATTTTATATGAACGCAACCTCAGGGCAATATTGCCAATGATCTTAACTTGATCAAACTTTCTTGTGCCTATGAATAGATTTTAATATCACTCTACTGGATTTTTGTTTACGGGTGAACTGTATCTCCGAATTAGCTCCAACTAAGACCATAGATGTTCGTGGCTTGTTCTGTCCAGAACCTGTCTTTAGAACAAAAATAGAAATGGAGAGAATGAGAGTAGGAAATATTTTAAAAGTCATAGCGGACGATCCAGCATCTGAAGAAGACATTTCAAGATGGGTCAACAGAAATGGCCATCAGTTGCTTGGAATTAAAAAATCTGACAAAGATCTGGAGTTTACCATAAAGAAGGTGAAGTAGTCATTGGCAACAAAGGTTGTTAGTGATGATGACCTTAAAAAGATAGGAAATACTCCCCTTGTAAAGTTAGAATCATTATCTTCTAATTCAGAGGCTGCATACGCAAAGCTGGAATCACATAATCCATTTGGCTCTGTAAAAGATAGGGCAGCTTTTTGGATGATCAAGGACGGAGAAGAACGAGGAATTTTAAAGAAGAATGAAAGTATAATCATTGAACCTACTTCTGGTAACACGGGAATCGCATTAGCAGGAATTGCAAACTTGCTTGGTTACAAGGTAGAAATAGTGATTCCTGAAAAGGCAAGTGAAGAAACAAAAAAGATTATTGAGTTACTCGGAGCTAAACTTTACCAGACAAGCGATGATTTGTGTCCAAAGGTTGGAGCTGGAACTGATCAAAGCATAGCTCTAGCAAGCGCAATCTCTTCGGCTAGACCTGACTTGTATTATATGCCAAATCAATATGAAAATGAGGCAAATTTCATGGGCCATTACAAGGGAACAGGACCTGAAATATGGAAACAGACAGAAGGTAAAATAACACATTTCTTAACAGGAGTTGGGACAGGAGGAACGATAACTGGCATATCTGCTTATCTCAAGGAGCAAAACCCCGCTGTTAAGACAATAGCTGTTCAACCACAACAAAATCACCTCATTCAAGGATTACGTAACTTTGTAGAATCTGACAAGCCGGTGTTATTCAAAAAGAGAGAAAGTCTCGTAGATGATTGGATCACAATAACAAATGAGGAAGCATTTGCTGCAGTGGTGAATATCTTCAAAAAGGACAGATTGCTCGTCGGTCCGTCCTCTGGAGCTGTATACGCTGCCATGGAAAGGATATCATTTGAGAACGGATGCATGGTTGGAGTCTTTGCTGATGATGGTCGTAAATTCAAAAGCCTTTATGCAGAACAAAAAGTCTTTACTGAGGAGCAGTTTGAAAAGGCACTAAAGGAAGCAAAACATCTACGCAAGCAGTCTTTCTCTGATTATTTTCTGTTTTCAGAGAGATATTTGTCAACATCTATTGCTGCCATACAACCAAAACCGGCAGCTGTTACTGCCTGTCTGTATCGGTGATCATGTACGTCGCCAGCAGCAAAAACTCCTTCAACACTTGTCTGTGTACTGTTTTTTAATTTGATGTATCCTTGGCCATCAAGTTCGATTTGTCCTTTGAATAACTTTGTATTTGGTTCATGACCGATTGCAACGAAAATACCTCCTGCTTCTAGCGTTTCCTTTTGCTCGGTTTTTAGATTCTTGATAATAATTTGATTTACCTTCTGGCTACCATTAATTTCATCTACGACGCTATTCCAGTGAAACTGAATCTTCTTATTTTCCAAGGCGCGATCCTGCATTATCTTGCTTGCTCTAAGTTTGTCTCTTCTGTGTATAACATGGACACTTTTTGCAAATTTTGTAAGAAAAATAGCTTCCTCCATGGCAGAATCTCCACCACCAGCTACTGCCAGGTCCTGATTTTTGAAAAATGGTCCATCGCATGTAGCACAATAGGATACGCCTTTGGCGCTAAATTCTTCTTCACCCTTGGCACCAATCTTTCTTGGAGTAGCTCCCGTTGCGATTATTACAGCACTCGCTTCATACTCTTCTGAGTAAGTCAATATCTTGAATGGCCTGCGTTTAAAATCCACGTTGGTGACTTCGTCATCAATAATTATGGTTCCCATTTTCTCTGCCTGTTTTCTCATCGTTGTCATCAATTCAGGTCCAAATATCCCTTCGGCAAAACCCGGATAATTCTCTACATCAGTAGTAAGCATCAGTTGTCCACCAGGTAAGTTTCCGGAGATTACAAGGGTCTCACGTCTTGCTCTTGACGTGTATATCGCGGCTGTATATCCGGCAGGACCTGCGCCAATTATTATTACGTCAAATTTTCGCTTTGTTTCGGGTTTTTTACTTTCAGCCTTTATCTCAGCTTGCACAAATGAAACTCATTTGCGGTTCATATTTAAATTAACCCACGCATTGTGTAAGTTAAATAATTTACTGAGATATGAAAACAGAAACTAGAACATGAAAATTCAGAATATCAGAAAAATAAACTTGAGATTGAGGAATTGAAGAAAAGAATTGAAGAGATGGAATCGGACCTGAGGCAAGAGGATCAGCCTTTGCCCGAAATATGTTAAAAAACACAATAAAAGATGATCCAGCTGGAAAAATAGTTTCCATCATTGCCTCCCTAGGATTCGAAATGCTTGGATCCGGAGAAGAAAAGCGGAACTTCTTGAAGCTATTAAAGAAGGCAAATGAAAACGGGGAGAAATTTGATCCTAGTTGGTTCAAGGAATTCAAAAGACCCTCACTAGCTAACATACCAAGCTAATCTGGACTACGTAATCTTGTATAGGACTACGAAGATTCTGGCTTGGAGAGATTGAAAGTATTGATTCTGATATAATGAATGATTCTATGCCTATTTCTATGAACCATTTAAGAACTATCAACAAGCATATCAGCGATACCATGATAAGGTAATGATCTGTTAAAACAAGAACTTGTCTGTCAATCGAAAAAATTCATATCAGAGGAAATGTGAAAAGAGTTCATTAACAAAGTAATTTGGAATAATGTTATAGGACGCATATAAGAAAAATAGCTCCATAAAATTCCGCCCATAATTATTTAATTATTGGATTGTTCTAGTATGTGTTGCTGGAAAATAGCTTAGATGTTGGGAATGTTCTGCACGACGAAACTCTAAAGCGTTTGTGTGTCTATTGCGGTGTCAACGATGCAGTTCATTTCTATGACGGATATGGACTTTGTGAAACATGCAATAATGAGGATTATCTTGGTCTAATGGAATCTTAGCTGGAAGCACGTTCAAGTAATTGTATCTCCTATATTTCATTTTTATTAAGGTCATTAATGAAATAGGAATGTCATTCATAATTTTAGTACTATAGAAGATTACGAAGATTCAATCGCGTTTCGGTTTTTTGGTATGCTAAAGTAAAAAGTAGTTCCTTTTCCTTCCTCACCTTCCATCCATATCCTTCCTCCCAACCCCTCCGTTACTCCCTTACAAATTGCCAGTCCAAGCCCATTTCCGCCGTGTTTTCTGCCTAGCGAAGTATCTACCTGGTAGAATTTGTGGAAAAGATTCTCTTGTTGATCTTTTGGTATACCGCTCCCATTATCTTTCACATAAAAGACAATCATCTCATCTTTACTTCTCGCACTGATCTCTATCCTTCCTTGCTTTGCAGGAGTAAAATCTGTAGAATTTAGAACCAAGTTATCGATTACTTGCCCAATTCTGTGCTTATCGCTTATTAGAGTCAATTTTTCTTCCGATGAATTTACAAATTCGACTTGTTTTTCTTGCATAAGCGGCAAATATTCTCTGTATATTTCCATCATAAATTCAGTCACATCAAATTTTATTTTATCAAACTTCATGCGACCCATTTCCAGTTTTTGTGCAGTCAATAAATCTCGAATAAGCCTATGCATTTTGTTAGAATTTTTATGAATCTCCTTAATCATTTTCTGCTGTTCGGCTGTTAGATTGCTTGATGAGACATGTTTTATTAACATTTCACAATATCCCAATATAGGAAATAGTGGGGATTTCAGTTCGTGTGTTATCATCGAGGTAAATTCATCTTTTAATTTCTCCATCTTTTTAAGCTCTGTAAATTGCAATTCTAATATTGCTTGTCTTTCTATTCTTTTTCTTGCTTCGTAAATTTCTGAAATATCTTCTATAATAGTATTACTTCCAATCAATTTTCCATTTTCATCATAAAGATTATTTGCACTAATCAATGTTGGAAAAATGGTTCCATCCTTAGCCTTGAGCCAAACTTCTCTATGCTTAACAGCTCCAGTCCTTTTCCACGTTTCAAATGAGTCTCTCATGGCTTCAATATCGTTATCAGCTGTATGCTTGAATATCGATGTCCCGATGATTTCTTTCTTCGTGTATCCCAAACGTTCTGCATACGATTTATTACAATTGACAATAATTCCATCTGTATTAATTGTACGATAAAGGGCTGGTGAGTTTTCATAGAGGTCGTGGTATTCTCTTTGAGAACGAGAATGAATCTCTTGAGATTTCCTCAGTGATTTTATCATTGGTTTGAATGAAAGGATGAGACAACCAATTGTGATAATTGTAAAGATTAAAACGTAAATTATAATAGCATGCGTGGTACTAGTGAGCAACTTCTCACTATCTGCAGTCATTGGCTCTGCGACATTAGTCAGTTGATTGATTGAAAGATATCCAACACCTGAAATTATCAAAGAAAAGACAGAAAACATAATGGAAATTTTTGGAACAATCTTCATATCATCTAACCAAGGCAATCTCTTGCTAACCCGGCTCATTGATATTTTATGCATTATGCTGATACGCAAACGACGTTTTTTTCCAAAGTCTGATCTCTTCTTATCTTTCTTTTTGGTCTTTTCCCTTAGGCCTAGTGTAGCAGTACAAGATTTTAAAATGGAACTTAGCATCACACAACAACATTTAATGATTCTATAGTTTTCAAAAGGAAGGCTAGATCACAAGGTTTCGGTATAACCTCGCAAATTCCGTGATGATGGTCATCGATTATAACATCGCCAAGTGGCATTGCGGTTAACACGATTATTTTTTGATTTTTTATTTTCCCATTTTCAATTAGCGAGTCAAGAAAATCCTTTCCAGTGAACTCTGGCATAGCCAAATCGAGTATGATGGCATCAAATTTATTATTGAAACATAGCGATAACCCCTCTTTCCCATCGTTTGTGGCTATACAATCATGTCCTTTCACTTTGAAAAACTGTGAGAGGAGTTCAGTGACACTATTGTTATCATCAACCACAAGTATTTTCATCCACTAATTGGTATTATTAACAGCATATACACAAGAGTATGTCAGAACTTTGGCAATACAGATGATCTGTTATTTGGGTTTTGAATCATGATGACTACATCCTTGTTTGTCCTCGCATTACTCTCGGTTTCTGCAATACTTGCTGCAAAGTTGATTATCAAAAGCATGAATAAATTTTCTAAAAAATTACTCAAATGGACTCAAAAAATGAGTCAGAAATATTCGCAAGAAATGTGGTTTTGAACCTATACGAGAAATTCTACTATCACATACACACGGATTAACTTACATTTTGCGTAGGTTTACATTTAAATTATTCAAACTTTTGTTGCAGCTCGTAGAGGATCTTTTGATGATTCTCACACAGATTCGAAATTTCTATCTGAGAATGCAAAAGTTCTTCTTGCCAATGAGCATTGTAGAGCATACAGTCTTTTGACTCACAGAATGGTCTAGATGTCAAGTAGTAAAAAATTGCTTGTAAGGCATATCCTCTGACAACCCTACAAAGATTCTTATCATGATACTCTAAAAATCTGTCTTTGAATTGGTTCTTGATGGAATCTAAGTTAAGGCCCTGCTCCACCTTTTCGTATAGTTCATGATAATATTCTACTGGTTTTGCCGGTGCCTCTATTATTCCGGTGGTTGAGATAATTGATGGATTTGAGCATATTATCGCTCTTCCATGGTATCTGTAATCGTCATAATCATAGGTGCATGTAAGTCTTGTAGTAAAAACAAGATGGAATTTATCATCTACTGACTCTGAGTCTGGTAAGATTTTACTCAGGATATTTTGGAGTTCAAATCCATCATAGAGTGTGATATTATTTGGAAGAGAACTATTGGTAAAAAATTCTTCTTCAAACACAGCTTCTTCTGATGTTGGCTGATGTCTTTCAAATGGAGCGTATGGATTGAAAATTCTAGTCGAGGCTAGTTCATACGCAACGTTCCTATCTGCGTTAAAAAAATCGAAGAAGTTTTTTCGCACTTCAACTTGAAACCCCATTTTCTCTTTTAGGAATTGGGCAAGTCGATCAATTTCAATTTCAGGCACGCTAGGTTCGTCATAAAGAAAAACTTTGGATATTCTCAACAGGAAGATAATAAAGTTAATTGATTTATCTTCTTAGTTCCTTTATCTTTGCAGCGGTAACGTCTGCAGCTTTCTTGCCTGAAAGCAACATTGATCCATATGTTGGTCCCATCCTGGCTATCCCATACGTCTCAGTTACAGACATCCCTGCTACTACAAGCCCGGGATAGACTTCACCAGTCTTGTAAACCACCTTATTTTCACCATCATCAACCCACATAGGATCCATTCCCTTCCACTCCACGAGTTTTCTATCGACTAGTCTTTTTACAGCAACTGAATCGTGACCTGAAGCATCTATTACCATCTTAGATTCAAGAGCTACAGGATCTACACAAGTTATGTTTCTTGGAAGTGCAGATACAGGCATCCAATTGACTACGACACCACCCACTCGACCGTTCTTTAGAACTAAATCATCAAACTTGGTCAAATTCAAGAATTTTACACCTGCATCACATGCGGCTGCTATTAACTTTGAAACAGCATGCGGACCAGGTGTAAGATAAAGCCCTTCAGATACTTTTTTGTATGGAATTCCTAATTCATCCCAAACTTTTTGTGCCGGTTCTCGGACAGTAACTGGATTCATCATGTATCCGCCTAGCCAATAACCTCCTCCCAAGTAGTTGTTTTGTTCTATAACAAGAGTCTTGAAGCCCATTATTGCAAGTTCTTTACTAGCTGTAAGTCCAGCTGGTCCCGCACCTATGATTATAACATCAGAATCTGCTCTATCAACAAGGACAGAATGAAATTCATTAGCTATGGCCCTTGTGATTTCCATCTCTTTTACATCGGCAAAAATTTTTGGTACTTCTTCTTTTTGTGTTACTTTCTGCATGAAAAATGATCCTCAGACCAGTAAATTAATAGTTTGCTTAGTTTGCAAAGGCATCTTCGAACGCTTTGATGCATTCCCTGATGTGCATCTTTTTTGAAGGATTCTTGAACGCATATGCAGAAATGATATCTGCTTTTGCAATATCTTTTTGGGAAAGAGCTTTTCTTGCAGCCCTTATAGAATCTACTATTACATTACAACCATTGGTACTGTCGTTTGTTTTGAGTGCTAGGTCCATTTCTATGGTAGAACCAAGAAACCCATTGGCTTGCATCCAATAGTAACTTACTCTAGAATCTCCAAGTTGTTCAGCATATTCAGTGGTCCCTGCTGTAGACATAAACGGATAAGGAGATTCAATTGCTATGGATTCTGTCTTGATTTTACGCTTCTTCTCTCTTATCTCTTCAGCCATTGTGTTTTGGGTGTCCTGATTGCCTCCGACATCAAGTTGGTAGGCCTTTTGAATTCTGATACCTCTAGTCGTCATAAATTCTATCATGCCCCGATGGAATGCTGTACCGCCAAACTGGCTCATCAAATCATCTCCAAGAATCATTAGTTCTTTTGATTCAAATGCCTTTTTCGTCTGGTCATTTACTATTTTTGAGGATGTTGCATTAAAGAACGAACAACCTGCGTCTAAGGCAGCCTTTGCATACTTTTCACCACTCTTATCCATCCCGGAAGAAATTAAATTCACAAGGAACTCTGGTTTTATCTTCTTAAGTGAATTAACGAATTCATCATAACCGGCTGATCTTATCTGACCATTCTGAGCAATATGTGATGGTGTTGTATCTTCTGATATTCCACGCTGAATGACGATGTCTGAAAAATCTGTCTTGCAATCGGTTACAATCTGTCCAATCCTTTTTCCAACTTTGGATGAATCAATGTCATAAACTGCTGATATCGTTATATCATTTAATGTAAATCCACCAAGCTTTGGATGCCACAATCCTTCCGTTGAATTCTTGTAAAACTCTAGACCTTTCACTAACGTTGATGCAACATTTCCCATTCCTGCTATTGCCATCGTGATTCTATCCGTCACGCAATTTTTTCTAACCAGTCATCATTTAACTCTTTTCTGATTTGCTAATCAATACTTGATTGGCGGATTGGTATCAATATACATCTGTGCAAATTTGTGCCAAAAATCCGAGCGCTTTAGCTAAAATTCCCATATTATAAAATTTATATGCGTTCCACAGGGTAGCTATCAATAATTGAGCAAGACTAGCCTTAGTCAATCAAAACCAGACAATCTGCCAAAACCGAAGATAAATTGGGCAAAGGTAGAGGAAGCAGAAAGGTTTGCTGAGATGGTAAAGCTATTCAGACAAGGCAAGATCAACCGCGATGATTTTAGACGTTTCAGATTACAAAACGGTGCTTATGGAAGCAGAATGACAGACGATTACAGCATGATACGCATCAAAATTCCTGCTGGGGAAGTTTATCCTGAACAACTGGAGAAAATTGCTGAACTAAGTGAATCGTTCTCAATAGGTAATGCTCACGTATCCACAAGACAAAATTTCCAACTGCATTGGGTTGCACTAGAAGATGTTTCTGAGGTCATGCGAGGATTGTCAGAAGTTGGATTGACATCAAGAGAAGCATGTGGAAATTCAATAAGAAACGTGATGTGCAGTCCACTTGCAGGAATTTGCCCAGACGAGATTTTTGATCCTACTCCTTATGCTATAGCAACAGCTAGGTTCCTTTTGCGTAATCCTATGAATCAATCTCTTCCACGAAAGTTCAAGATCAATTTTACATGCTGTGAAAAACATGGAATGGCAAGAATAGCGGACATAGGATTAATACCATACAAAGTTGAAGTAAATGGAAAATTACAGAATGGATTCAAGATATTTTTGGGCGGCGGATTAGGAGCCCAGTCCTTCGTTGCCCATCAGCTTGAAGAATTTACACCTGAAGAGGATTTACTTTATACAATAATCTCCGTGGTTAGAGTCTACGACAGAATGGGTAACAGAGAAAATATGGCAAGAAATAGAATGCGTTATCTTGTAAATGAGATTGGCTGGGAAAAGTTCCAGAACATAGTGCTGAAGGAAAGAGCAGTGGTTAGGGCCACTCAATCTGTTGTTATAAAATTAGAAGTTGACAAAACTCCAGAGGTTCTCAGAAAAGTCTCAATAAGTTCAGAGTTGCCCTCTCATCCGCAAGGATTTTCGCGCTGGATAAAATCAAATGTCATGAAGCAAAAACAGCCAGGCTACAGCGTAGCATTTCTAACCCTGGAATCGGGAGATGTTACCGCAAATCAGCTTAGAGTTATAGCTGATTTGGCAAGAGATTTTTCAGCAGAGGGAAGAATAAGAAATGGATTTGCCCAAGATATTGTATTCAGGTGGGTTCGGGATGAAGACCTACCGAAACTCTATGCGGGACTATTGGAGGTGGGTCTTGCAAATCCAGGATCTCTTACTATGGCCTCAGTGATTGGCTGCTCTGGTACGACATCATGTAACCTTGCATTAACAAATTCCCATCGACTTGCAAAAGAGGTTCAAAGAAAATTCCTTGAGCTTAAACTTGATGAGGATGATGACTTGAGAAGTTCTACGATAAAGATAAGTGGCTGCCCCAACTCGTGTGGTCAACATGAAATAGCTACAATTGGATTTTATGGTGGAGGAGGAAGACTCGGAAAGGACATGTATCCGTTGTATACTATGCAGCTAGGGGGGCGCGCTGACGAAAAGGCTATGCTAGGTCTGACATGCATGAAAGTTCCTGCCAAGAGAGTAATGCCAACAATTCTTAAGATAGTTGAAATTTTCAAATCAGAAAAAAGAGATGGTGAGACTCTAGATTCTTGGGTGCACAGGGTAATTGACGGAAATGGAGGACCAAATGTCAAGTCACTTAATGATATTAAGGAATCGTTAAAGTCTGCTGTGGTTGCCCCTACCATAGACCAAGACAAGGACTTTTACGTAGATTATGGAAATGATGGAAGCTATCATGCAAGAACAGGAAGGGGCGAATGTGCTGCTTGAGCAAAGAAAAAACTGCACGAATAACGACTGATGCAGATACTCTTAGATCAGAGATTAGGGACAAGAGCATCAAAGTTCTTGACATAAGAAAAGAAGAAGACTACAAACAAGGTCACATACCGGAGGCAATCAACTTTCCACTTTCAAATTTGCTTGCAGATGATAGCCCTGACAAGGTACTTCAATATACTCAATCCTTTGGAATTGAAGATGAGACATCTGTTGTAGTGTACGACGACACTTTTGGTGCATTGGCATCACGGGTAGCATGGACCTTGCAATACATAGGACATGAGGATGTATCTCTTTTGGATATTACCTATGGAGCATGGAGACGACTTGGCCTTGAAACAAGCATCGAAATGCCCTCTCTTAACAAAAAGACTCATTCCTTAAAACTCCAACCTCAGATTCTTGCTGCCGCAGATTATCTTATGCCAGCCAAAGAAAAAGGGGCAGTTCTAGTAGATAATAGAGAGAGGCTTAATTTTCTTGAACATCACATTCCAGGTGCAATAAACATACCTTACAGAATGCTTGGATCACATCAAAACATACTCAGGCCTAAAGAAGAACTGAAGAGACTGATTCAAAATAGAAACATTTCTACCGGATCAGAAGTAATAACATACTGTGGGAGCGTAGGGACACTTTCGGGGCTAGGATATTATGCGTTAAAATCAATAGGATTAGACAACGTGAAGCTTTACGTCCGTTCATTTAAAGAATGGAAGTCTCTAGATAAACCAATAGAAAAACAAAGTGACGCGAACTATTGGGATCTTTCAGCCGAATAACTTCAGGTGTTTTGAGCGGTAGCGTTTCGGAGTTTCTTCGTGACGGTCATTTCTATATGGTCAAGAAGTTCCAACATCTTTTGTTTATTCGACTGGAGATACTCAAAACCTCTGTCGTTTAACCTAACCTTGTATAATCTAATCTCTCTATGCTCTTCAAAGAATAATTCAATCATCTGCGCCCCCTTCTTTGAAGGATCAATGAAGACATCTAGCTTGGAAACAACTTCTTTGACATCGCCTTTTTCTATGGCAGTCTTTGCGGCTTCCACATCTTCACTAATCTCTTTTAGGTGTTGCACTAATACTGGTTGACTCTTCTTCGTAGTTCCAAAAAATCCTTTTTTCTCAACTCCAATCTTTTCCGCTAACTCTGGAGTTATTTCATATTCCTCAATTTTTTGTAGACCCAGATTTTTTTCTATTTTAATAATGAGTCCCTTTTCAACTAATTTCTTTGCAGCGTCCTCGACTTCAGCTTTACCTAACATCGTAGTCCATACGATTTGACCAACCTTGTGGTAACCTTGTCTTACGGATTCAAGAACTACGACTTCCACTATTCTTCTATATCCGTCATCTGCTCTGATATTTTCAAAGTCTTTATCTCTGACAGCCTTCTTGGCATTCTTAACATCGATTTCAATTGAACGTTTAAGGGCTTCAATTGCTTCAGGAATGTGATTTAGAAGTGAATTATAACACGCCTTGTTGTACCAAGACATTCCATCTGTTGGATTTGATTCTATGGCCTTTTCTACACACTCTAACGCCTTTTCGTAATTTTTCTGTCTATAATAGATAAGACCTTTTAGGTTCCACGCATCGGCATTTGTAACATCGATTTCGTGTACTTTGTTGTAAGCATCCATAGCACCAGCTAAATCAGTCATATGAAAACGAGTGTATCCTAACTTGAGCAACGAATCGACATGTCCTGGATCAATCCGTAGTGCATCTTCAAAGGCACGAGCAGCATCTTCCATTTTTTCATCAGCCATTAAGGAAATGCCTTTTTTGTAGATCTTATCCCTTGCATAGTTTGGATCGGTTAACTTTGCATCCTTCGGTTTCTCTCTGGGCACTTCTGTCTCTACCTTCTTAGTTTCCTTGATCGTCTCTGCCTTGTCTTTGAATAATTTTTTCAACGTTACTGAAAATATGGATGCACCGTAGATAAATACTATTTCCAAGCGCCCAAAAAATCAATTTTATTCACAAAGGGGCTTTATATCACATGGAAAATACAAAAATACGGAGGTATTACACCTAGGATATGTCAGCCAAAGAGAGGACTATCGAGCTAACTGGAGAATCGCCATTTAAGCTCTCGTCGGGCGTCTTTGAAGTACAAATTGCAATTTGTGACAATCAACCCACGCAAGACGAAATTAAGCGAAAAGATTTTGTGTCACTGTGGAAAGACAATTTTCATCTTAGAGTAAAAGACAAAAAGTTTACTCAAACCTTGGGTTCGTCAAGAAACCCCTTGCCTGATTCGGTTTTTCAAAGAGATACAGCATGGATTGTAGTAGTCGATCAATTCTCTTCCATTCACACTACTTTTCAAATTGAAGTTCCAAGAATTTCAATAGAATCTACCGAATCTCCCACACCAGAACGAGAAGAACCTAGTCTACGTACTTCAAAACCATCTCCGGAATATGCCGGTGAAGGAGGGCAACGTGGACCTTCTGGTCCTATAGGTCCTCCAGGTCATATGGGTTCACCGGGACAACAAGGTCAACCAGGTGACAAAGGTCATCCAGGTCCACCCGGTGACAAAGGTCCTCCCGGTCCACAAGGTCTTCTAGGTGACAAAGGTCCACAAGGTCCACCAGGTGACAAGGGAGATAAGGGTGACAAAGGCCCAATGGGTGACAAAGGGATAACAGGTGACAAAGGCCCTTCAGGAGATAAAGGACCTCGCGGTGACAAGGGTCTAACCGGTGACAAGGGTGACAAAGGAGACAAGGGTGACAAAGGAGACAAAGGAATAACAGGAGATCGTGGTCCGTCTGGTGACAAAGGACCTACTGGGCAGCCAGGTGCATCAGGTGAAAAAGGATTAACTGGTCCGCAAGGTCCACTGGGTGACAAAGGCCCGCAAGGTCCGCAAGGCCAGCCAGGTGAAAAAGGATTAACTGGTCCGCAAGGTCCACTGGGTGACAAAGGCCCCCAAGGTCCGCAAGGCCAGCCAGGTGAAAAAGGTCTTACAGGAATTCCAGGTCCTCAAGGTGAAAAAGGTCCAAAAGGACTGCCAGGTCCTCTAGGTGATCAAGGCCCTCGAGGTGTCCCCGGCCCACAAGGTGCTTCAGGTCCACAAGGAATCCAAGGTCCACAAGGAGAAAAAGGATTAACTGGCCCACAAGGTTCACCAGGCGACAAAGGTCCACAAGGAGTTCAAGGTCCACAAGGTGACAAAGGAATAACTGGTCCACAAGGTTCACCAGGCGACAAAGGTCCACAAGGCCCACAGGGTCAAGTAGGTGCACAAGGTCCACGAGGTCCACCAGGTCCACCTGGAGACAAAGGACCTACCGGATTTTCAGAACAGGAAAGAGCGCTGATAACGCAACTCCTAGAAATGCTTGCATCAAAAAACATAATCACCACTGAGCAACAAATAAAATTAATGAGCTTCCTATACTAGCAAAAATCTTCAAATAACTCAGACATGATCCACCCCCATGAGCACTTCAAAGGACAAGATAGAATTCAAAATGCTGGACCATGAAAGAATAGGAGACGAATATGTTACCTTCAAGATAGAAGACGGAACAATAGTGAAGGTAAAAGTTGATCTGGACAGAGTTGGAATTGCAACAAACTATAAGAATCCTGATGGAACTCCACATTATGCGGTCAATGCTTCACTCAAACTCACTATAATTCCAAATGAAAGAAAATTTTTCGTTGAACCTGATGCCGTAAAGGGTAAATCCTCTGCTCCACCGGGTCAAATGTTCAGCTAAACTAAAATATACAAATTATCGCCTGTAGACAAGCGATAATCTGTTTATAGTTTTATCTTCGTCTTCGCTTGGTAGCTTTTCTTCTAGCTGATCTTTTAGCTTTCTTTGGAGCTGATCTTCTTCTAGGTGATCTTCTCTTTGGAGCTTTCTTTGATCGTCTTTTCATTGCCATTGTCAAATTCTACAATTTACTTGTTTTTCTATCGTGACGCTTAAGAAAATTACACCAAATGATGATAATGTATAAACAAATTTTCCACAAAAATTGGAAATTCTGATCGTATTTTTAGTAAACTGATTCAGCTGAAGGCCTTCTTCCTTGCAACCAAGATATCTTGCCACACTGGCTGCACCTGTATTGACGTCTTCTTTTGTAAGTGATAATTTCTGGCATAAACACAATTTCTTGTTTGGTCCTTGAAAAGCATCTTACACACCATCTGTATTCAGTTTCGTTTTCCATACACTGTAAAAAGGTTTCTTAAGGAAAAGGCTTTTCCTATCTGGTTTTCACAATAGTGAGGACATCTTCATCTTCTAATATATGACTAAATCCAACTCGCTGTCCGCCAAACTTTACGCTCTTACCCCAGACTAGGGCAAATCGAAATTCTTTTTTTAAATCTCGATGTAACTTGTTACACACATCCAAAATCGTAGAACCGCTTCTTGCAACGAGTGGTTCCTTGTAGTCTGTTTCTCCACCCTTAGGTCTCATGTAGATCCTAATGAAATCCAATTTTTCATAAACTGCATCCCTTAATGCGTTTATGTTGATGTCTGCGTCAGCTGATATTGGAATAATTTTTGACTTTATCTTGTTCTGAAGTTCATTTAGAAAACCTTGGTTAACCAAATCTATCTTGTTCATTACAGTAAGAGATTCAACATAAAACTTATTCCCAGATACAAAATCAATTAATTGTTCTGAATCAATATCTTCACGTATAAGCACTCGTCCATTGTTTATGCCGTAGACTCTTAGTATATCTTTTAGTAAGCTAATAGACATTTTTGTAAGAGGCACTTGCTGACTTGCTGAAATTCCGCCGTCTCCAGTTTTTTCTATAACGATATCGGGAGGTTTGTGATCAAGCCTTATGCCAATGTTTCCAAGCTCGGTTCTAATAACGTCTTCATGATAGGGTTGAAATACGTCAAGAAGGATTAAGACTAAATCTGCGCTCTTTGCTACAGCAAGCACTCTTTTGCCAAGACCCTTCCCAGTAGAAGCTCCTTTGATAATTCCAGGAAGATCAAGTATCTGTATCTTAGCTCCTCGATATTCCATCATGCCTGGTACAACAGTAGTAGTTGTGAATTGAAACGCGGCAACAGCTGACTTTGCACCTGTCAACCTGTTAAGTAATGTCGATTTTCCTACGCTGGGAAGGCCGATAAGAACTACTGTAGCATCACCAGTCCGTTTTATGTCAAAGCCAATGGAACTACCAGATGATTTTGATTTTTGCTCTTCTTGTTCTCTACGAAGCTTAGCAAGCTTTGCCTTTAGCAGTCCTACGTGATGTTCTGTGGCTTTGTTGATCTGCGTTTTTGCCATTTCATCTTTAATGGCTTGGATCTTTTCTGGAATTCCCATTACTTACTTCATTATTTTGTTGAATAAAATCTTATTTTCTCTCTTAATGTAAACAATCCGTGTTGCAGGTATTGTCTCAAAATTTTCTGATATCTTTAGAAATTCAGGCAGCAAGGACTCTTTTACTTTCCCGAAATCAAGATATCCTACCACATAGAAATTTGGGTCGTCGTCATATAATGCCTTACTGACGATGTCTGCCAGTTTTCCTTTCCTAACCACAATGTATTCAATGGCCGAAAGTATTTTAGCTAGCAGTTATTATGCTCGACATCAGGTATGGGATCTGATGAAACCCAAGATATTTGCTGTTGACATTGATGGTACAATTACAGACAATAAGGGAGGTAGAGTTGATCTTGATGCACTCGCCGCACTTAGATATCTGGTAAAGCTAGGTCACATGGTCATTTACGTAACGGGAAGATCTTCTATTGAAGCATATATTTTGTCAGTATTTGGCGGAACCACAAGGATTGCAGTCGGGGAAAATGGCGGAATTATAACAACGGGACCCAATGAACATAAACTAATAGGGAATAAAGAAGAATGTATGAAAGCTTTTGAATTTCTAAAGACGAAAATTCCTGAAGCAATAGAAAAACCAGTCTTCCCACGTATAACTGAAGTGGTGCTTGAAAGAAATTTTGAGATTAATTTAGCAAAGAAGATTCTTGCAGAAAATAATTTTGATGTGAAGTTATCCGATAGCCAGTACGCCTATCACATTAATTCAAAAGACGTCAACAAGGCTAATGGTTTTCTTGAGGTTATGAAGATGTTTTCAGCCAAAAAGGAAGATGTGATAGCAATAGGAGATAGCGAAACAGACGTTCCTCTCTTTAAGATGGCAGGAATCAGTGTAGCACTTGGGAATGCTTCTCAAGAGGTGCGATCACACGCTACGATATCGGTGCCTGCTCACGCAGCTGACGGAGTGATAGAAGCGCTTGAAACGATTGAACTAAAGCTAGCTGAATGAGAATATGACATTAAGACTACTTTTTGATGATATCAGATCCACCATACAAAAAATCTGTAATAATCTAGGATACCCACAGACGGAGTTTGATGTATCTGAGGCATCTAGACCGGAATTTGGTGACGTAAGTTGCAATATTGGATTCTTACTTGCCAAGTCATTGAAGAAAAGACCATCTGAGATTGCCGAATCAATAGCAAATGAGTACAAAAAAGATAAAGGAAAACTAGTAACAGAAGTAAACGCTCATAGTTCTGGATATCTAAATTTCACTGCAAATTATCCTTTATTGACCAAATCTGTTATTCAGTCATCGGTACAAGAAAACTATGGGCAAATTGACATAGGAAAGAATTCGAAAATTGTTGTTGAACACACTAGTGTAAATCCTAACAAGGCGCTCCATGTTGGTCATGTAAGAAATATCATAATTGGCGATACTATGGCTAGGATTCTACAGAAAGCCTGCTATGATGTTAGAGTACTTAACTACGTTGATGATTCTGGTCTTCAAGTAGCTGATATCATAGTTGGTTTCAGATACGGTGGATTTTCAAGAGAGCCGCCAAAGGGTCAAAAATTCGATCACTATTGTGGAGATGTCGTTTATGTTAACATCACAGAACGATATGAAACCGATACTACTTTGGCAGAAAAAAGATCTTTGATTCTCAAAGAACTTGAGGGTGGCCTATCAGATACAGCTAAGTTTGGAGATGAGATAACTAGGAGAGTTCTTGAAGAACAACTGAAAACATGCTGGCGTCTTGGTGTAACCTATGATTGTCTAAACTTTGAATCACAGATAGTTCGTTCTAAATTATGGAAGGATGTGTTTGAAAAGATGAAATCAATGGGGATGATCGAACTGGAGAAAGAAGGAAAAAATGAAGACTGTTGGGTGATAAGAACTGAGTCAGAAGACGATAAAGTTCTGGTAAGAAGCGATGGTACTGCTACATATATAGCAAAAGACATTCCTTACGCTGCCTGGAAGCTAGGGATAGCTGATGATCCATTTTACTACAAACAGTACGGCACACAAAGAGACGGCCGAATTCTTTGGGAAACTACTCTTGAAAATACAGGAACAAAACTGAATTTTACAGGAGATGCCGTAATAACAGTAATTGATTCCAGACAGTCAAGATTGCAGAAGATTATAACGAAAATAATGTCTGATTTTAAGTCAAAAGAAGGTGCGTATGTTCACTTGGGTTATGAATCAGTAACTCTTAGTGCAGACACAGCAAAGACACTCAATCTAGACACGGGGGGCAAATCTATACAGATGTCTGGTCGAAAAGGGATCTATGTCAACGCGGACTATGTCTTGGATATTCTCGGTGTTAAGACGTATGAAGAAGCTAAGAAAAGAAATCCAGATTTAAATGAGGTAAAACTGGTACAAATATCTGAGCAAGTGGCAATTGGGGCTTTACGATATTCAATGATAAAACAAGACCTTGACAAGATAATCACTTTTGATATGACAGAATCACTAAGTTTGGAAGGAGATACTGGGCCCTACGTACAATATGCATATGCACGGGCAATAAGAATTCTGGAAAAGGGAGGTAAAGCACCTAACTTCGATGTTTCATTTAACGATCTGAAGACTAGTTATGAGACAAGCCTAGCAAAAACGATAGGCAAATTTGATATCGAAGTGAAGGATGCAGCAAAGAACCTATCGCCAAAGATAATTGCAAGGTATTGTTATGATCTTGCTGTCACCTTTAATGCATTTTATGAACATGTCAAAGTATTAACAGCCGAGTCTGAAGCATTAGTAAACGCTAGACTATGTCTAGTCTATTCATTTAAGGAAACACTTAGCAAATCTCTTTACCTGCTTGGAATTAACGCTCCTGAAAGGATGTAAATTTTAAGAGGAAGAGCTTAATGACTCCAAAGAAAGCATCCGTAATCACAGTAATTCTTGCCGTCCTTGGGCTGATATTCACGGTGATAGGCATGTTTACATTCTCACAGGATAAAGTCGTTGTAGGTATAGCATTCTGGATTGCCTCTGTAATTGCAGGTAGGTTCATTAAGAAAAAATCTTTCGCAAAAAGCTAAGTTCAACTCAATCTCTACAAAGTTCTATTCTGGATTGAAACCAAGTTGGCGATTTAAGGCTGTTGGAAATACTCTTATCCACTCTAAATCAGGTTTAATTGTGAAGAAAATAAGGCAAAAGGATAACGTTCTATTCTTTTATAATGATTCTAAAAAATGGTTGATGAGGGTTTCAAAGAAGCAACAGTTCCACACCCACATTGGGATAATAGATCACAAAAAAGTTATCGGAAAACAATACGGTAGTGCAATCAAAACTAACAAAGGTAAGATAATCTATCTTCTAGAACCAACTATCTACGATTTCGTGATGAAAAGCCAACGCAGTACTCAAATAGTATATCCCAAGGATTTGGGATACATCGCAGCAAGAATAGGGCTGCAGAGTGGTCAAAAAATCGTTGAGATAGGAACTGGAAGTGGTTCGCTGACTACTTTTCTTGCAAGTATTGTTAAGCCAAAAGGTCATGTATACACATACGACGTTGACGAAAACTTTATGGAAATAGCTAGGAAAAACATCGAGAAAGCAGGGCTCGCGAAATATGTAACAATGGAAAAGTTTGATATCAAAAGTGCAAGGAAAGTTCCCCAAACCGATGTTGATGTAGTAGTTGTTGATCTGGGTGATCCTTGGATCGTCGTACCGCAAGCAAAAAAGATGTTAAAGGGCAGTGGCGCATTTGTGGCAATATGTCCAACTATGAATCAGCTTGAAAAACTTGTATCTGCTCTAAGGCAGAACGACTTTTTTGATATCGAGTGTACTGAACAGATAGTAAGAACAATAGAAGCAAGAGAAGGAAAGACACGTCATTCATTTCGTGGTATAGGTCATACTACCTATGTTGCTTTCGCAAGAAAAGTGATTACTCCAAAGAAATTGCTAAGAATAGTATCTGTTGCTGATTCAGAAGATGTTGATTCTGATAATGCCAAGATAGTTGAAGACGAAAGTTTATCCAGTCAGAAAAAATAGAACATTTGTTGGCTAAAATTCTACAATCTTCTGTTGTTAGGAAATTCATTCCACCAAGAAAATCTTCCTCCAGAAAAGGTGAGAATGGTAAGGTATTGGTCGTGGGAGGAAGTTACCTATACCATGGCGCACCCATATTGTCATCGCTTGCAGCTTTGAGGGCAGGAAGCGATTTGGTGTACACGTGTGTACCAAAAATTAATGTGACTTCAACACGAGCAATTTCTCCTAATCTTATAGTAGTTCCCCTCGTGGATGCAAAGCTCACAAGAGGCGCTGTCCATAAATTGCTTGGAATTATACCAAAAGAACTTGATTCAGCTACAATAGGAATGGGGCTTGGAATCCAAGACAAGGAGGCATTGAAACTTTTAATCAACTCACTTTTGGACAGGGCGGTGATGTTATCTCTTGATGCTAGTGCCTTAATACCTGAAATTTTGCCGGATATCAAAGGTAAGAAAGTCATAGTCACACCACATGCAGGTGAATTCAGGAGGATGTTTGGTGAGGTGCCTCCTTACAGCATTAAGAATCGAATTACAATGGTACAAAAACATGCAAAGGAAAATGGTGTAACAATCTTACTTAAAGGACCAACTGATGTTGTCTCGGATGGAGCCCACACGTACTTGAACCCAAAAAACATTTCGGCAATGACTGTTGGAGGTACCGGCGATGTTCTTTCCGGAATAGTATCAGCGATCTTGGCAAAGAACAAAAATCCCATTGAAGCAGCTTCTGCTGCAGTGTTTGTGAATGGAAAAGCTGGTCTTCTTGCGCAAAAAAAACATGGTCTGCACATTGTTGCAACTGATCTTTTAGATTTTATCTCAATAGTTATGAAACCATTTGATAAAATAAAGTGATTAATCATGCAGGATAAATTCATTGACAAAAATATGACAGCATTAATTTCTGATCTTCAGAAATTAATAAGGCAGCCAAGCGTTTCAGCAAAAAATGTAGGCCTCGAAGAGTGTGCAAGGCTGGTAGTCTGCATGATGAGAAAAGCGGGGATAAAGGCAGAGACATTGCGTATAGGAAAGAATATTCCTCCAGCTGTGTATGGTGAGGTAAGATCAAAGCAAAATCCTGCCAAGACCATACTATTTTACAATCATTACGATGTTCAACCCGCAGAGCCATTAGAGTTATGGAATGATAAACCTTTTAGCGGTAATATACGAGGAAACAAAATCTATGGGCGAGGTTCAGCCGATGACAAAGGCGAACTAATTACCAGAATCAAAGCAGCTGAAGCATTTCTCAAAACTACCGGTGATGTACCATGCAACATCAAGTTTCTTGTTGAAGGTGAAGAAGAAATAGGAAGTATGCACATTGAAGATTATCTCCAAAGGTATGAAAGAAAGTTGTCTTGTGACGCAGTAATATGGGAATTTGGTTACGTTGACGAAAAGGACAGACCAATTATTAGTCTTGGAATGAAAGGTCTCTTATATGTAGAACTGTCTGTGCAAGAGTCGGTTCGAGACGCTCACTCTAGTCTTGCCGTCCTTATTGAGAACCCTGCATGGAGATTAGTAGAAGCTTTGAAAACTTTACGAAATAAAGATGGCAAGATTCTGATAAAAGACTGGTATAAAGAAGTCGAGGATTTTACAAATGAAGAATTAAGAGTTATTGCATCTGAACCTTTTGACGAAAAGTCATTCAAAAAAGAATATGGAATAAAAAGATTTGTTGGCGACAAGAAAGGAGTTAAAATAAGAAAAGCATTGGTGGGTGAACCTACTTGCAATATCGCAGGCTTCACATCTGGCTATGAAGGACTAGGAGCAAAAACAGTTCTTCCTTCTAGAGCACTAGTCAAAATTGATTTCAGGCTGGTTCCCAAAATGAGTCCATTGAAACAGCTAGGCAGACTCAAGCAACATCTCAAAGAAAGAGGATTTGAGGACATTCAAGTTAGGATGATTCACGGTGAGGCAGCATCAAGAACGAAGATCTCAAACCAGTTTGTTAAGACAGTAAGAGAAGCTGCCAACGAAGCTTTTGGTAAATCTATAGTGAGTGTTTCGTCCGCAGGGACGGGCCCAATGTATTCATTTTCTAAAGTGTTAAAGGTTCCATGTATATCAATTGGCAGCACATACATATTCTCACGAATTCACTCTCCCAATGAATTTGCACGAATTGATTTGTTGCAGAAAACAACTAAATGTATGTGCAAAATTATAAAGAAATTCAGTAATCAATAAAGATGGACTATTCCACTGTGATATTTGTGTAGGCAGTCCTGATGGAAAGGTTCTTGTAGCCTGAATCGGTCGAATCATCACTTTGATATATCTTTTGAGCCACCTTTACGATATATTGGTCAGGCGGCAAAAAATGAGAACTTGTTACTTCGTTTCCGTTGGAGTCTTTATCAGTTGATGTGAACTCTTTGAGTGTAATCTGCCAGTTTCCAGAGTGATCAGCATGTATTCTTGTACTTATTGCTAGGCCTGCAGGATATGGTCTCTTTGCCCAGTTCCCAAGATTGTTATCGGAATATTGGTACTGTGCAAGCACTGAAAGCTCGCTTAAATCAGTCTGATCCAATCCCACTTTGTTCGTTTCAGTATCAACATAAGCAAGATAGTCATAATTTCCTACTACCACAACTACATCTCCATCTGCGAAACCAGTGCCTGATATGGTAATTGTATCGCCTTGGCTGTAAATCGTTTTGTCAGAAGTTACAATAGGTTCTGATCCAGAATTTTTGGAAGATTCAATCTGAATTATGTTATTTTCAACTAGAAATTTTATCCCTTTCAGAAACTCGTCATCAGATACCTGTCCTTGGCTCCACCATGTAATGACATTCTTTACCCACGTCGGTACCTTACCTTCTCCAAACACAGGTTCAATGCTAATCCAGACTGCAAAGATGGAAGCGATTAACACAACGAAGATTGGGAGGTAGATTTTTTTCATTTCTTGTATTCTAACACGTCGGAGATCTTCGTTTAAAAGTCCAATTAGTCTCAAAAAGTATACCAAAACGACATTTCAAAATCAACCTAAAGTAACAAAAAAGAAGTTATGCATCTATACGTGATTTTAGAGAAAGGCCTTTATTGTGCTCGTTTTGCAGTTCAAACATGGCTTACATGTACATGCCTGGCGCCACAGCAGTTGGCATAACATATGATGGTGGCGTGGTCATGGCAAGTGAAAGGAGAATTGCATATGGAAATTTTGTAGTAAGCAAGAGTACAAAGAAGACTTTCAAGATAACCGATTATGTGGGAGCATGTTGTGCTGGAATGGTAGCCGACATGCAAGTCCTGGCAATGCAAATGCGTGCGTTGACTAAGATAAGAAAGATGGAACTAAAGAGAGAGATTCCTCCCAACTCCGTTGCCAAAATGATGTCTACCCTGATGTACGAGCGTAGGTTCTTCCCGCTGTTAACTCAAGTGATAGTTGGTGGTGTAGATGGAGAACCTGCAATATACACACTGGATCCATTGGGTTCTGTTTTGCCAGACGATTATGCTTCAGTAGGTACAGGAGCCGAGATGGCACTTGGTGTTTTGGACCAAGAATACAAACCTAAAATGAAAGAAAAGGAAGCCGTTTCACTTGCAGTTAAATCAATAAAGTCAGCAATAATGAGGGATGCAGCAAGTGGTGAAGGAATCGACGTACTCGTTGCCGACAAAAACGGCGTAAGAGAATTTACGGAAAACTAGCTACTTTATCAGTTTGGCAGTTTCCCAGTATTTGTCAGAAATGTAATGTAAATTCTTTACAACTTCCCCCTTTGTGATGTTTTGCATCTCATTACTTGAAACAAGTGATTTTCCTACAGCAAGATACTTGTTATGAGCTTCTTCAACAACACAGATAATGTCGTCTTTTTTAAATTCCGTATGTTTTCTGATTCCAGGTCGCATGACGTTGGCTCCATTACAAACAAACTTGATTGCTCCTGTATCTACAACAACTTTGGGAAATTTTTCTAGCAGTGACGTCTCAGACAAAAATGGTAAGTAGATATCACCTATCTTTAGTGCTGTGAAACTATCGCCCTTTATCAGACTGGCACTTTCGTCAAGTTCATGTAATACCAGTGTCTTAATTTTTGGAATTTCTATTTGCCATTGGGATGTTATTTTATCTAATGTTTCGTTACATGAACTTTTAGAGAGAGCGTGTGATTTCAAACTCTTGACATTTCCTGTTTTATATCTAACAAGTCACGTAGGATTGAACTGGCAGTTTCCATTCCTCCAGCGCCACGACCTATTATAGTCTGCTGACCAGAATGTTCAGAATTAAAAGTAATTGCGTTTAATGTTCCATTGACACATAGTGGGTCATTAAGGAGTATTTCTTTTGGCGACACTTCAAGAACTCTATTGCAGGAGGCAATTAGCTTTACAGCTGACTTGTGTGATGAGGCTTTCTTAATATCAGAGGTTGACACATTCCTGATTCCAATTCGCTTGATATCCTTGATGGTAACTTTCATGTCCATAATCCAATTTGCTAGTATGACAAGTTTTGCAGCAGCGTCAAACCCATCTATATCGAGAGATTCATCTGCCTCGACATATCCCCTCTTTTTGGCATCGGAGAGAGCAACCTTGAAGGTCATTCCTCCAGCCATATTCGTTAGAATATAGTTTGTGGTACCATTGAGAATTCCTTGGAATGAAACGATACGCTCTCCTCGTAGGCTATTTTTTGCATAATCTAGTATTGGTGTGCCTCCTCCCACTGTACCACTAAATTTCAATTGCACTTGATTGTATGTAGCTAATTCAATTAGTGATGGAAATGCAAGAGCTAATGGCCCTTTATTTACAGTGATAACGTGGAGTCCTTTTTTCATAGCATTTACTATATGAGACATACCTGGTTCTGCATTCTTGTAATTGCTTGGAGTAGTCTCAATTAGGATTTCGGCATCCATGCCTTTTATCATTTCAAGTCCATTTGCGTCCTTCTCCTTGTTGTGGTATTTTCTTATGTTTCCATACTTTTTCTTAACTTCTAGTAATCTATTCAGATCAAGACCAGCCGATGAAGCTGCAGAGCCTTTTGAATCAAAAACTCCAACTATTCTTGGTTTCACTCCATGTTTTGCATAAAGGTCTTCGGATCTTGACAAGAGAAGTTTTGCAAAACTTTGTCCCACGATTCCAAAACCACACAATATTATGCGCAACATCCACAAGACACATTTTGGTATTAATTAACATTCACGAATGCAAGATTGCTTTATTAAAGTATCAAAAACTCAGGATACCGTGAAATCAAAATATACTTACACTGGAATAGCCGTTGCAGTAGCAATCAGTATAACGGTCATAATTTCCACTCAACTCAACACCTCGCAAAAAAATACTGGTGAGGAGGTGGGAACCTCTGCATTAGACTTGGATTTCTCATATGAAGAAGCAAACTCTGATTTGAAAACGGCCTTGGAATCACATCACATCAATATGTCAAACCCCATAAGATTTAGCAGTCAGACAGATATCAACCAAAATTGTAATTTTCTCTCGGATCCAAAAAAACAAGCTCTCGTTAAGTATTGCACTTCAACTGAGCTAAGGGACACAAGGGGTAGTTTTCTTGGAGATATTAGCATGGTTGGTTCTGTTACTGCTCCAGGACTTGTAATAGTAGCATTACAATTGGATCCTATGTTAACAAGTTATGATAACGTAAAGAATGTGTTTGGAGCGGTAATTAACGAAACAGTGTGTCAGTGCTGGGATAAGGAGAGACCTGGCGGTTATGCCACACTATCTGATATGGTAAACGCCCTCAGAGATTTTCACATAAACGGTAAGAAACCAAATAGTACAACCCATTCTATTCCATTGGTAAACAAACATTTTGAAATTGAATTAAGTACTAATGAGCACGGTTACCTCTGGAAGCTGCTAGTCGCTAGATAATTAACTCCATATCTTAGTTCACTAAGGTTGACGCGATCCCTTAATCTGTGGTAAATTCATTTTGGTGATGGCATTGTTTGAATATCTCTGGCTACTTCCTCTTGGCTTTGTGGCTGGAATAATAGGATCAATGATTGGGTTGGGAGGAGGATTTGTGATCGTACCGGTGTTGACATTCTTTGGATTCTCGCCAACTCTTGCCGCAAGCAATAGTCTTTTTGCTGCATTCAGCAACGCTGTAGCGTCTAGCACATCATATGCAAAACAAAAGAGGATAATTTACTCGGTTGGTCTCAAACTTGCGCTTCTTTCTATACCTGGAACAATACTTGGAGCGTACATATCAGATGAGATATCCTCATCACTATTCAAAATGCTATTTGCCATTGTATTGATTGGTTCTAGTGTATACATTTATGCTAGAAGAAAAATGGAATCCAAAGAATACAATCTATCCAAACAGATTATGGTACTTGCGGTTGGGACAAGTTTTTTTGCCGGAATAATTTCTAGCTTATTTGGGATTGGCGGTGGTACAGTATTTGTCCCCTTGATGGTAATTGCTATTGGACTTTCTATGAGACTAGCTGCGCCTACGTCACAGTTTATTCTCATGTTTGCAGCTGCATCCGGCATGATTATTCATTCTATTTTAGGCCATCCTGATTATTATCAAGCAGGGTTACTTTCTGCTGGCTCATTTGCCGGAGGAATTTTGGGTAGTAAACTTTCGTTACGTGTAGAAGAACGAAAACTCAGGCTACTTGTTACAATAGTTCTGATAATTACTGCAATCAAACTCTTTATTGATGCGCTGGAGGCTCCTTTCTAATCTGGTACAGATTTCTCTTTGATATCAATACTAGTTCATCGTTTTCTTTTGATCCCTCAAAATCTATAGCTAAAAGACCAAATTCATCATTAAGATCTCGCTTTTCTGAAATTCTAAATTTTATCTTTAGCGTTTCATCAGCATAAAGCGGCTTCAGAAATCTAGTCTGTCTGTTTTTCCATGTTGGATCCCCGTCTACACCATAAAAAATCAAGAGATTTCCATACATTTCATTTAATTTTGTAAACTCGCCTTCAACCTTTGATAGTATGGCCCTCCCTGAAACCATTTTCCGTTCCTGATTTGAAAATTCCTTGTTCTCATAAATTGCATTCCTTATTCCTGAAAATTCGAGATATCTGCTAAGATCGTCAGATGAAATCTTACATTGGGAAAGAAACTCATCGCCTACTCTAAGCTCTGAGAACTTTTTCATTAGGATCGGGTTTCGTCTGGATAATAAATTACCTCGGAGCTGTTCATTGTTTTTCCAGAACTAAAGTAACTTATTGCATTCAGAATTCTTGCATTATTTGGCTCTACTCCTTCTATGCTTCCAGGTAGGAGGAGGTAAATTCTTGCCTTTGATTTTAGAACATCACTTAATTCTTGATTCACTGTTGCCACAAACGGTCTCAACGCACCTCTGAACACCTCAATTTTTGCTCTGTCACTTCCAGAGACCTTAGTTCCAATAGGCATATCAGGTCCTATTATTATGATGGTACCATGCTTGTCTTTGAAAAGGTTAGGATTCTTTGCTCCGCCAGGAACAAATTTGTTTAATGATTCTTGCAAGACTAACGCAGGGGTGTTAATGAATTTATCAACAAGGCCGTCCCATTGTTGCCTTGAAAGTTCGGTAAGCTTCGAAAGCGGTGGAATTTTCCCAGTTACGTAAACTACAGTACTGATTGGTCCTATATTTTGCGCAGCCGTGTTTAGCATACGTTTTATGTTTTCTTGATTTGTAAAATCGATAACATGCGAATGGAATTTGGAGAGCCTTTGTTCCGTGTGCTTTGTGCTTGTTTCTGAAATGAGAATAATGCATTTTCCACCGTTATTCTCAATGTTTTGTGCAAGGAATTCTGTTCGTATGATGTCTGATTCGTCAGTTGCATCCACCGCGAACAGGACTATTCTTGATTTAAAGTCTGGCTGTGTATCGGGGATTGACGAGGAAATGTGGGGTTTTACAGGATAGAATACACGATCACCAGGTATCACTTTGCCGTTTAGAATTCTAGAAATGTTGTTATCACACAACATCAAGACAGTCTCAGCCACTTGTTGCTGAGATAAGAATTGTTCGTCCGGAATCATCTTGCTGGTATTGCTTTGAATTTTTTCTGCAATTTGCTGTATCTTAGATAAAAGCGATGAAATTGTGACACCAAGTTTCTCAACCTCAGATTCTGAAGTTATTGCCTTTGTTTTTGCAAGTTTGGTCGCAGCATTTTTGATTCCTTCCTGCACAGTTTTTTCGGCTTCTCCCAGCAATGGTAGTATGTCGTTATTGATACTCTCGACTTCTTCAGATGTTAGATTCTCAAAACCGCTAACCCTCATGAATTCTGCTGCCGCTTTAGGGTAGACAGTCTTGTATATTCTGTCAGAGTGTACTGGGCCTGGGTTGGTGGCTATTGAAATAATTCCTTTGTTCGTAAGTTCCCATGACATTGCTTCGGCAAGTCTGTTCTTGGCTCCTTGTGACGCGGTGTATGGGCTTCTAAATCTATAAGGTCTTTGCTCAAAGGGACGTTCCTCTGTAAAGAAGGTAGAGATAGTGACAATCTTTCCCCCTGGTTTCATAGCTTTGATAGCTTCTGCAGATGTCCAAAAAGTACCAGTAAGATGAATTCCTACAGTATTTCTAAATTCCGACATTGGTGCATTGACAAAGCATGTTACTGGACCTGACACGCCAGCATTGTTAACTACAACATCTACAATACCAGGTGATTTTTTGAGTTCTTTGAACATTTTAGAAACTCCTTCCTCATCGCTGACATCAACACCGGGGAAGATTTTGACAAATGCTCCACTTTGGACTTTGGCAATAATCTGTTCTAAATCTTTAGCTGCCTCTTCGAGCGGCTCTTTTCTCCTTCCTAAAATGACAATATTTGCCCCGTTTTCGGCAAACTGCACAGCTATCGCTTTTCCAATTCCAGTTCCACTGCCTGTTACTACTACGACTCTATTTTGAAATTTTAACATTAATAGAAACAAGGATATTTTTGGAGTATTTATTCGATTGTTCTACTGAACAGACCTCAAACTAATATTTATTTGAGGGTCGAATTCCATCTGACGCATGCACGACTCAGAGTCTGACATTTTTTCTCAAACAAGTACACGTGAGGAATTCTGCAACTCGCTTGAAAAGATAGGAGTGGACGCTGAAGTTGCACAAATTGGTACTGACGAGGTTGAGGAAGGTGATTACTATTCAAAGCATTTTACACACTCGCCCGCTATGGTAACAAACCATGGTTGTATAAGGGTAAAAGGTTACAACATAGACGTCGTACAAATAATCCAGAAGGGTTAAAAATGTCCAAAGATCCCAATCCGCTACCATGGGGAGCTCAGGATAGATTTCAGGCTCACTTTATTGTAAAAACTGGCAGTCAAAGAGTTAATTCGGAATTTCTTGCTAAGACAAAACTAAAAACAGAGGGTCATTTTGCCGCAAAGAAAGTCGCTAACGTAGAATGGATTGGGGGTAATATCACATTGATGTTAAATGCAGACTCTGAGTTGGCAAATATGATTTCAAAACTTCCCTATAATGATGCCAAGATATGGGTGGAACCAACAAGGAATGGAATTAGAATTCATGGTAGATGGAAAAGTAGCTATGAGTTTAGGGTAAGTAAAGAATTATTCGGAGTTTATGATAGAATTGCTTCTCATGTTAAGAGAGCACTAGGCTCTCCACCAGTCTAAAGCCAGACAGTCTATTTTATTTCCTCTGGGAATCGCAAGTATGAATTGTTTTCTTACAGTTGTAGCTAATCTACCGGCTAAAACAACTTCAGTCGCTGATATTGTATCCGTGGAATTGTAGACTTGAACCAAGTACGGAGCGTGATCGATGCCAGGGCCTTTTTGATAAACAGCAAAATCGCAACCAAACTTGATGCCTGGATTTACAATGAATCCTTTATCTCTGAAATCTTTGTAAACTAGATATTTCTTGTCAAAATTGTGGTATTCTGTTCTACATATCTCTAGTAGTTTACTATGAGTTACCGACTTCTTCATGCGATATATCTTCAACTTTGAATTTTCTAAAAGATAGTATCCCTCGATTAGATCTAAGATCAATGGAACGTTTATCTCGTCAGGTCTTGGTTTAGTTATACCAATTGGTTTGCCATAATACCCATTGACAAAGAGCGAGCGAGACTCGTCAAGATCCCATATTATTATTCTATTTTCAACTAATTCGCCTTTCATTTGTGATTTTTTGTTGGTCCGATATCGATTTTAGTGTTTACAGAAGGGGTTAAGAAAAGAGATGCTTTCAAATTTTTATAGGCTAAGAGCAAGCAAAATGAATGAATCAGATACCTCGAGGCATTTATCTGACATTTCTTCTATTCCCTCTACAACATCTTTTAGGAGCATGAGTTCTTTTGTTGTTGTAACTTCCTCCAAGACTTTTATCGTCAGTTCACGGTATTTCTCGTCCACAGCCCTCTCTATCTTCTGAGCCTCATGAGCCAGATCAATAGCTACAATTGCGTTACCACCTAAGGCTCGCACAATCTCATTTAGTTTGTAAATTTGATCCACTGCTAGTTCAATCAGTTCGGACAGATCTTTTTCGATTTTTTCCTTTTTCAATGTGACTGCTTTGATATTTGAGATCTTGAAGGCAATGCCTGTAATGTATCCAGCTATCTCATCCATCGTGTATGCCGTGTTCAAGAGATTTTCCCGGTTCATCATGAGGCCACCAACCTCAGAAATCTCCCGAGTTATTTTCCTGCGTAATGCTTCTACCTCGTCTTCCGTGTTTTTTATCCTTTCTATAACTTGTTTTACCTCAGATTTGTCGGCCTTGATAATCAACGCAGGTAACGTCGAAAGATCTCTTACAGAATTGAGAATTCGATTTATCTCATCCTGCAAAACGGCAAGTGCCTTTCTCTTTGCCTGAACTTCAAGTTCCCCGCTATACATCCAGGCGTTTTATTTGAAGTCAGCAGCTAATAATCCTTCCGTAAATATGATATTAGAATGAACGAGAATAGTTTCATTCAATTTTGTCTCTCATCTTGCACTATTTTCTTTTGGTTGTTGTATAATGTCACAACCTCATCTACCGTTGTAGCATTCTCAGACGTTTTTTCAAACCGAATTCTTCCAGTAAACTTTGGAAAACGTAATGCAAGGCCACTTCCTTTTCTAATTTTATCCATTGCCGCTTTGTGAATTGGACTTAACGTAATTTCAGATGCAACGATCTCAATTACAACTTCAGGTTCAAACCAAACATCTGCCTCAAGACCAGTATCTATTCTAGGATCTTTTTTGATGGTGATTTTATCTGAAAGGATTTGATAAAATTGGTCTAAACTTTCGTCTGTAAATCCAGTGCCAACCTTGCATATGCTTGGAAAAGTATCTGTCTGTTCGTCATATGCAGCCAACAACAACGCACCATACCTCCCAGTTCTTCTTCCTCGTCCGTAAAATGCACCAATAACAACTAGATCCAAACTGTCTCCAAGTTCATTTCTATACTCTCGCTTGAGTTTCAACCAGTTACTTGCCCTTGCACCAGCGCGATATGGTGATTCCAATTGTTTGAGCATCAATCCTTCGCATCCAACGTTTATGGCATTTTCTAGAACATCTTCTACTTCGCCATCTGTTTTTACCAATTTCATCGGCATAATTTTTGCGAATGAATCTTCTTTTATGATACTTTCAAGAACGCGTCGGCGTTCTTTGTATGGCATGTTAAGGCAGCTTTTTCCGTCAAGAAGCATTACGTCAAAGAAATTAACAGTTATTGGATAATCTTGGACAGCTTTTGCGATCTTGTATTTGCGTCTTCTATGCATGAGCTCTTGGAAGGGAAGAAATTCTCCAGTATTTTCGTTTACGGCTACGGCTTCTGCTTCCAAAATAAGTTCATGAGCATGTAATGACTTGTCAATCCTTTCAACTATGTCTGGATAGTAGTTTGTAATGTTCTCTAGACTTCTAGAATAAAGTATGATTCTTTCTCCTTGCATGTGTAACTGAACACGCTCACCGTCAAGTTTGTACTCTGCTGCGAATTGAGGTCCCATCTTTTCTCGTGCTTCTTGAGGACTTTTGATTCTCTCAGCAAGCATGGGACGGATTGGACTGAAAATAGAAACTTGAAAATTTTTTAACGATAAAATACCATCTTTGGCAACGCCATTAGCAACCCTTCCCAAATCACTGCAAACATTATAGGCATGCTCTAACATGGGTCTATTTTCTTTCGAACCAGTAAAGGCAATTGCAAGAGCATCAAGAATGGTATAGTCCGCTATACCTAGTCTTAGGTTTGACGTGATTATTTTTGCAATAAAGCCAGCTTCTACTGGGGTTGCGTCATTTAGCAGACTGGAAATGTATTTCATTTTCATATCTTGAGATCTAGCACCCTTGAGCTCCGCAATCCTGTATAACGTATCATAAACTCGCTCAACGGTAATATCTTCAGTTATGAATGTAGTTTGTGTCTTTTGTTCCAGCACTTTTGCTGCGACTTGACCAAAATCTCCCATTTTTTTGTATTCATGTTCAATTTTTACAATGGGGATTCCTGCTGATTTTGATAATGCTCTTATTGCAATTTTTTCCGCAATGCCAATCTCAATACCTTCATGGTCAGGTCTGAGCTTGCCCTGAAGAAGGTATACCACTTTTGAAATAATTTCATGTGGCGTAATTTTGAACAAGTCAACCAAGTGCTGTGTTAGCTCCAACCTTTTAGTAGTGTTTTCCATGTAGCTGAGCGTATCAGCAACTAACGAAAATTTCATCTGCCGATGTTTACAAATTGTAGGATAAAAGGTTGAGCAGACGTACAATTTTGTAATATAAAGAAATTCGTTTATGCTACATTTTTGTAGGCAAACAAGGTTGAGTTATTTTCTTTGCAGATGGGCTTGTATCTTCAGCCTGATTTCAGGCGTTCTTTTCAAAATTATAGAGTGAAAATCGGAGGATTCCTCCGCGTCGAGGTATCTTTTGTTTCTTCGTAAGAAGCCATCGAAGAATGCTCCACATATGAATCCAACATATAGACCATATGCAAAATCCTCAAGTTTCAAACTAGAGGATAAAGACTGTACTTCAGATAAGACCATGGTTGGATAATCAAGAGTGTACGATATCATATCATTGAGATTCTTTTCTTCGATCACGTCCAACCCCATATCACAGCCCAACTTTATCTTCTATTTAGAATTTCTGAAATTTTTTGTTCATTTATAAATAGGGCAAAAAAAGAGTCGTGCATGGGTGGAGCAAAGAAAAAGTCGCCTGCACAAGCAGAAAAAGCTCAGATGGCAGAGTCTCAAAAGAAGGAAGGAGGCACAAAAAAGGGTGAAAAGAAGGAACAGAAACAAAAGACAAACATTTCTGTCATAATCGATAACGCTCAAGCGCTAAATTTCATAAAAAACTCTAAGGTTTTTACCGTCCAGGAATTATCACGACAAACTAACGTGAAAGTATCTGCCGCAAATGCATTTTTGCAAAATTTGCTAAAACAAGGAACGGTAAAGAGAATTGGTGGTTATAGTGGGCATCACATCTATGTGCCAGCTTGAGTTATAGAGAATATATCTCCAGGTTTTACTTCTTTCAAGGCATCCAAGTTTGATGCTACTTTGCCAATAAGAGTCATAGATTTTGCAGATGGGATGTCCTCCAAAAAGAAGCAAATCGAGCTGTTTGATGCCAGAAAACCTATGTCACCTTTTTTGAATTGAGTTCTGAGTTTTTCGCCACCTGCATTAAGATTTGTATCCATGAATGCTATGTTGATGCCCATCATGTGTGCATTTCCTTCAAGTGGTAAAGACCTCGTTATAATTCCAACTGTCTTTGGAGCAAGATGCCGTTTTAATTCCAAATTAAGAAGGGCTTTTCCCTTTAGTGATAAAACCAAATCAATCTTTGAAACAGACCCAACGCTCATTTTTGAAGAGGGGGATTATGAATTATATAACGTTTCTTTATCTCAAATGCTAATGTCTGATGAACCTGAAGATGCTGCAGTAGAAACTGAAGAGACAGCGCCAGAAGAGGAAGAACCAGTTTTAATACCGCCACCGGTAGTTGAAACCACCGAAGTTACTAGTCAGGAAGAGGAAGCTAAACCGGTAGCAAAGAAAGGAAAGAAAGAGCTATCTCCTGAGGAGATTGCAGAACAAGAAAGACTTCAGAAAATTATTGCTGCAAGAGAAGTAATAGAAATCGATCCAATTCACATCCCTGTAGAATATGAAACTACAGGAAGAGGGAAGATAATGATAGGGCCTCCAACACTTACACGTTTTGAAAAGGCAAGGATACTTGGAGCCAGAGCGTTACAACTTTCTCTTGGAGCACCGCCATTCATATCCGTGCCAAAAGAAGTTGCAACATCACTCGATCTTGCATATACGGAACTTGAAAAACGTGTAATCCCAATTACAATAAGAAGAGTGTTACCAAATGGTGATTTCCAAAATATCCCGATCGATCTTTTCGACTAATGGATGATTCGTCGATAAGATTTTAATAGAATGCATCGTTTGTGGTGATAGGGTTTTGTTGAGTGAAATAGAGGGTGTTCATCTAAGTAAGAGTAATTTTGACTTGGAGATGGGTAGACTCATAGTAATAAAACAGCAACCTGTGATGGAGTGTGCCCTTGATATTCTGACCGAATTAGTAAAACACAAGACCGTTACTCTGAAAGCTATGGGCCAGTCAATACCTACAGCAGTGGCGGTCGCAAATGTGATTACTGAGAACATGCTCAAGGAAAGCTCGAAAATACTTGATATCGCAGTAGACAGCGAAAACGCAGATGGAAAGTATGCCTTCGCACTAGTTTCTATAATTAAGATTACTATCTCCAAAACAAATTAAAAAGCGCTTCCCGGACCTTTGAGAAGCATATTCTCGCATTCTTTGCAAATTGCCTCATCGATATTAGACTCCAGTCTGTGATGTATGTCGCAAATTAGGAGGCTTGATTTGATATAATTGCAGAGACCAATGAATTTCGATAGACTTGATGGTGTATAGGCCATGTTCGAGGCTAGATTACTGCAAATATCATTTATGATATCAGACACTTCCTTCACTGAAAGAAGTTTGCTAATGAGAACGGGATCCCCTCGTGTACCTCTGACGTAATTACTGATGGCCGCTTGAGTAACACCTAGAAGTTTCGAAACCTCTTCTTCTCGTATCTTATATTCCTCGATTAGTTTCTTTGCTAATATGGCTCTCAAAGCTGGAATGAGAGTTTTCGTCTCTATCTCTGACGGAAGAAGCATACGGGAAATGCCTTTGTAAAATATTTAAACCTAATCTTAAGTTTCCTTTAACACTGACCTAGGGATATGATGTTCAGATGTTCATTGATATCTTAGAACAGAGAAACTAGGCGTGGATATGCCAAAATACTATTGATTTTAGTTAATTTTTGTACCCTTTTTGATTCAAGGTTGCTGCGTTAAGTAAATATGGTTTACTGGGTCTGCCCATTCCTAAATTTTGAACTTCATATTTCTGAGTGTCTTCATCACTTCGTTTGGTCTGCAAACTCTTAACTTGTTCCACGCTTTATCTCGTTTCAAAATCTTAGTAGTGTTTCGTGTGAAATCTTCGTCTGACGTAACAATCACATAAACACCAGTAGCGGACCGTTTGTTTTTTTAGAAAGATATCCAAACACAATTCCTACAGGTATCGGAAACGGAATATCAAAGAACACCTTTGATTGTATAATATCGTTTCCAAAAAGCAACCTTTCTGCATAAAATGATCCAGTTTTAATTTCTAAATCATCTCTAATTTTGAATTCAATTGCACTCGACTTTTTGTAGGTAACAAATAGGTACGTAAATGTTCTGTCATGAATAAAAAAAGGAGTGAACTTATGGGATAATTTTACATAATACTTTAAGTGCACCTTCTCCTATGTGGAAAGGATGAGTAGGGGGAAGATTACCTTTGGAATTTTATTTGCACTTGTCATTTCAATGACTTTATCAATAATTTATGCTAGTCCTAGTTTTGCACAGAGTCCAGGTGATGGTTTGCATGGCCCTCCGCTTGGATGGACCGCTTTTCCGCCAATCCATGTCAAAAAAGCTGCTACCACAAGCCCAACAGGTTTTGTACCATATCAAATCGCTCATGCCTATGGTTTTGACCAGCTTGGGTGTTATGGCTCACTGACTTGTGGTTTGGGGCAAACAATAGCTATAGTTGACGCTTATGATGATCCTAACATAGCAACCGATCTTTCAAAATTTAGGCACCTCAAGCAACGGTTGTTTTACAAAAGCCACCCCCCAAGGTCAACCTGGAAGTAGCCAAGGGTGGGCGCTAGAAGAATCCTTAGATGTAGAGTGGGCTCATGCAATTGCACCAGCTGCAAAAATAATTCTTGTAGAGGCCAAGTCAAATTCGTTTGGCAATCTTTTGGGAGCAATTGATTATGCAACAAGCCAGCCAGGAGTCCATCAAGTATCTATGAGCTGGGGAGGATCAGAATTTTCTGGCGAAAGTAGCTATGATTCACACTTCAAGGTATCCGGAGTAAGCTTTACTGCGTCATCAGGAGATAGTGGTAATGCAGTAGAGTGGCCAGCTGTTTCACCATATGTTGTAGGTGTTGGTGGGACAACTCTAAATGTTGACAGCGCAGGAAATGTCCAAAGCGAGACAGCATGGAGTGGCAGTGGAGGAGGACCAAGTTCGTATGTTTCTATACCTATATACCAAAATGGTTTTAATCAATACAAATACCGCGGAGTACCAGACGTTTCGTATGACGCTAATCCAAATACCGGCTTTCCAGTCTATGATAGCTTTGGTTATCAAGGAAGTTCTGGCTGGTTCCAAGTTGGAGGAACTAGCGCAGGCTCACCCCAATGGTCTGCAGCCCTTGCTATTGCCAACAGCGCAAGATCAAGTCCACTCTCATCTATATCATTTGGTACACAAACCAATCTGTACAACGCAGCAGGTGGCACTTCATACGATCTAAATAATATCTACTACAGGGATATCACATCTGGAAGCAACGGAGCTTGTGGCAGTATATGCAACGCGGCACAAGCGTATGACTTTGTCACAGGCCTTGGAAGTATTCGATCAAATAATTTGATTCCATATCTTGCACCGTCTTCTTCCTCAACTACACCATCACCTCCAACTGGATTAACTGCAACTGCAGTATCATCATCACAAATCAATCTATCATGGACTGCACCAACAAATAACGGCGGTTCAGCCATAACAGGATACAAGATCGAAAGGTCAACTGATGGCGGTATCACTTGGTCTACTATTGTATCCAACACTGGTTCAACTGCAACAACATATTCAGATACCGGACTAGTACACAGTACCACTTACACTTATCGTGTTTCTGCGATAAACTCAGCAGGAACAAGCGCTCCGTCTAATACCGCATCTGCCAAGACATTTGATGCTGTACCAACAGCTCCAACTGGATTAACTGCGACTGCAGGCAATGCTCAAGTCTCTCTTTCATGGTCTGCCCCAGCAGACAACGGCGGTTCAGCCATAACCGGTTACAAGATATTCAAGTCTACTAGTTCCGGTACTGAGACATTCCTTGTAACAACAGGAAATGTTCTCACCTATACTGATACTGCAGTAACTAATGGCCAGAAATATTTCTACAAAGTATCAGCTGTAAACTCTATAGGGGAGTCACCTCAATCAAATGAAGCAAGTGCGACGCCATCTGTACCGGCAAGCTCTCCACAACCTCCAACTGGATTAACTGCAACTGCAGTATCATCATCACAAATCAATCTATCATGGACTGCACCAACAAATAACGGCGGTTCAGCCATAACAGGATACAAGATCGAAAGGTCAACTGATGGCGGTACCACTTGGTCTACTATTGTATCAAGCACTGGTTCAACTGCAA
>VBPL01000047.1 GCA_005877205.1 Nitrososphaerota archaeon | reverse complement strand
GTTTTGGTGATGATACAGTTCTTGTTGATGCTTTTGATGATATATCATTTGATAATGTAGCAAAAAAGTGTGTGGCCGAACTTGGAGGAAAAACGATCTCGCTTGTCACTAATAGCCAGCACCTCCATGAAATTAAGAAGGTAAAAGGAATACTTGAAGAAGGGGGAATAACTGTCAAAATAGGAAAAGGTAAAGGTCAGCTAAATGATGGCCAGGTTTTTGGTTGTGAATTTTATCCTGTGATGGAGACAAAAGACATTGTTGATGCTAATGTATTCTTGGGCCAAAGTAATTTCCATGCAGCAGGTATTGCATTATCTACCAACAAACCCACCTACGTTCTTGATCCTTATTTCAACGAGATAAGGGAGGTCAGCGAATTTGCTCAAAAATTGAAGAAAAAGGCAATACTTGCCGTTTACAAAGCTGCCGAGGCAGAGTCATTTGGAGTCATAGTTGGATTAAAGGAGGGTCAATTCTCAAAAACCGCTGCTCTTAGATTCAAAAAAGAATTAGAAAGTCTTGGTAAGAAGGTTCAGCTCTTTGCATTAACGGAGATAACAGATGAGAGGTTACGCAATCTCAAGGGAATAGATGCATTCATTCAAGTCGCCTGTCCAAGAATATCTACTGACAACCACTTCCACAAACCAGTCTTATCCTCCCCTCAAGCTAATGCATTACTAAAGATTCTCAGAAAGGAAAGCATTGAAGAATTCCTTCAGATTCCTCATTGGCTATAAACAATTACAAACTAGCTAAAATATAGTTATAATTTTTGAATCATAGGTTCAAGCCCTATGGAATACTGAATAATAATATCCTATTTTTGGCAAGTAACTTGAGATTTTCCATTGCCATTATAAAGTGATTTTATTGCGTCAATATCGCATTGCGATATATATGGATACTCTGTTTGAATTCTGGCATGCATCAAATCTTCTGGGCACTAGAATGAGCAAGACCCAGAGCATGACCAAATTCATGCCTTAATATTGTCTTAAACTGTTCATTGCTTAGTTTGTCAACCTTATAGATTGTAATTTCGGATTTGAGTATCTGGTGTTGAGATTGGTCTGCAATCGATTTTGTAAGTCCTGAATAACCATCACCACTTTCTTCATTAGTCAGCTTTATCGTGATATCGCCTGCTCCTGTTGGTGACTCTATTACCTCAAGTTTGCTTGGAATATAAAATTGGGTTGGACCTTTTGTTGCTTGAGCAAGAGCTCCACTCCATCCTACATAGTAAGTTGAAGTTGTTCCTTGAGGTCCTGTATGTAATAGAGAATCGTCAACTTCGATAGCTTTCTCTGACAAGAGAACATCCTTAATCAAATCAAGTTTTCCAAAATTTTCTCTGCATCAGTTATTATGAGATCGATTCGACTAGCAAGTTGACTGACTTTCATAATTCGCTCAGTCTCAATAATACTGCTTTGTTGTCTAATCTGTTCTTGAGAATAAAGAATGATGGTTACCAATAACGCAACTGATGTGGCTACAAGTATGAAGAGAATTCCTCGAACCTTTGACAGGGTACTCATTTGTTATCACGTAAACTCCAGTATCTAGCGCACATCGAAATAATTCTGCCGAGGTTGCACATAACTAGATGTGGGTTAAACAGATTAACTTTTTCGTGTATGAATGTGTATAAGAAAAGCTCATCTGTTGATACCTGTGTGTTGCCTAGAATCATTTCATCTTTATTATCATTCACTATAAATTTGTCAAAGTAGCGTCAGAGAGAATATTTGGCTATTTCACAAAACACGTCTGGGTACTAAACAATTATAATCATCGAATCCTGAATCGAAATAATGTCTCAAAAACCAGCTCTTCCAGGCGATAAAGTTGCTATAATTGAGGAATTTGAAACTGGTCCAAATACGTTTGATGATGGCCAATCCATAAGATCATCAGTAGTTGGCATAACAGAGTTCGATAAAGCTAATCGCATTGCGAAAATCACCGAATTAAAGAAACCTGCCGTTCCAAAGGCAGGCGATATAATAATAGGAAATGTGTCAGCTCTGATGAACAACATGTTTGCGATAAACATTTTGTACATAAACGGCAAGGCTAATCACTCTGGTCTAGAATGCATATGCCAAGCAAAGGGAGCAAAAAAGAGAATTCTTGCAAGGGTTAGCGATATTATCATGATAAAGATGATCTGCTTGCTAAATGGAGTGATGCATGCAACCATTAGCGAGCCAGAACTTGGAGTTTTGTTCACGCAATGCAACAAGTGTGGTGGTAAGGTAGTAGCACTTGGAGGTAACGTAAAATGCATAGATTGTGGATACATTGAAGAGAGAAAATTATCAACGAAATTCGGAAACAGCGATTTTATAAAATTGAGTTCCAACTAAGAACATGCTCAAAGTGGCGTTCCAAGGAGAACGTGGTGCATATAGCGAGGCTGCTGCCACCAGTTTTTTCAAAGAGTCCATTGAAACAATTCCATATCCCACGTTCTATGATGTTTTAGAGTCTACAGAGAATGGTAGATGTAACTATGCAGTACTGCCTGTAGAAAATTCACTTGAGGGTAGTGTAGGCGAAAGCTATGATTTACTTCTTACAACCAAACTTAGTGCAGTGGGCGAAATCTACCACAAAATAAGGCACTGTTTGATAGGTTTCCAGGATCTTGGAAAAATTGATACCGTATATTCTCATCCTCAAGCCCTAGGCCAATGCAGGAAGTTTATACAGGATAACCATCTGAAACCTATACCCGCTTACGACACTGCTGGCAGTGTCAAGATTTTGCTCGAGTTAAAAAAAGACAATATTGCATGCATTGCAAGCAGAAAAGCGGCTGAAATCTACAATGTCCCCATAATAAGGGAAGGAATAGAGGACAATCAAAATAACTACACTAGGTTTCTTGTTCTATCAAATAACAAGCACGAAAAAACTGCTAACGACAAGACTTCGATAATTTTTTCAATCAAGCATGTTCCAGGTGCACTATATAATGTTCTTGAGAAATTTAACTCAAGCAAGATTAATTTGACAAAGATAGAATCGCGACCTACAAAGACAACGCCATGGGAATACAACTTTTATGTTGATTTTGAAGGGCATCAGAGCGACAAGAATGTTCAAGATACTCTTGAAAAAATAAAGATACATACAATATTTCTCAAGGTTTTGGGCTCGTATCCACGCGCAGAGTTGAGCTAGAATCCACGTGGTTTTCTAACTGAAAAGGCAGCACTAATGCCAATTATTAGAACTCCTGATGATATCACTATAAGGTGGGACATGAATATCAAAGGATTTTCAACAGCTTGTAACTTGCCAGTTACCTGGAGCATGGAACCGCCTGTGTTTGTTATGTTGATAAAGTGTTTTCCATCTTGGAGGCTAACCCAGTCAAAACTTATCTCTTTTTGAAAATCCTTATCAACTTGCAGTCCATCAGCTGGGGTCTTTAATTTTACATGAAAGGAGCTTCCAGTAATGTTAAGTGATTCATGAAAGTGCTTTTGAGCGTCAAATAGGAATACATCACTTTTTCCTATCTCAACTGCTTCATTGATTTGGTGCATTCCGTTAGATGCAATTGATTGTATCAGAAAATAGCTACCTAATACAACTGCAAGTGCTCCAATTCCTATTCCTATTCCAGTTTTCTTGGTAAGCATCGCTGAAAACTATTCTAACACTATATTTAAAGTGGATTACATGAGCTCGACATCATGGGGTTGGCTTTCCGCATAGCCCGCAGTTGACATTTTAATAAATTCTGCATTTTGTTGCATTTGTGATAGAGTGTTTGCACCACAATAACTTAGACCAGAACGGATTCCTCCGGTTAATTGTTTTATGATATCTGTTACACTTCCTTTGTATGGAACCATTGCCTCCACACCTTCGGCTACATAATCATTAAGATCTTCTCCTATAGATACACTGCCAGTTTCCTTACTCTTTCTTCCAAGAGATGCGTAAAATGATGCCATTCCTCTGTAAATCTTGTATCGCTTGCCATTTTTCATGACAGTCAAGCCAGGGCTCTCATCCGTTCCTCCAAGTATGCTGCCAACCATGACAGTAGATGCTCCAGCTGCAAGGGCTTTAGTTGCATCGCCAGAGTTCCTTATTCCCCCATCAGAAATTATTGGAATATCATGCTTCTTACCTACATTCGCACAATCCAAAACGGCAGTGAGTTGTGGCACTCCAGAACCAGTTATGACTCTGGTAATGCATATCGAGCCAGAACCTACGCCCACTTTGACAGCGTCCACACCCGCTTTGATCAGGTCTTCTGTTCCTTGAGCGGTTGCTACGTTTCCTGCGATTAGCTCACAGTTTGGAAAGGCCTTTTTGATTAGACGTACAGTATTGATTGCATTATCGCTATGACCATGAGCTATATCAACAACAATCACGTCTGCAGCAGCATCCAATAATGCTTCTGTTCTTTCCATAAAATCTCCCTTTACGCCTACCGCGGCACCGACCAGAGGTCTTCCTTTTTTGTCCTTTGAAGACTGGGGGTAGTTACCTGAATTTATGATATCTTTGCTTGTTATCAACCCCTTTACGTTGCCTTTCTCGTCTAAGAGTGGTAATTTTTCTATGCAGTTTTTTCTAAGAATGTCTTTGGCTTCACCTATATTTACTCCTGATTTTGCTGTTATGACATCGCTTGTCATAACCTCTTTGACTTGCTTTTTTTCATCACCAGGTTCTAGCATGACAATGTCTCTTCTTGTTAATATTCCGACAAGCTTACCTTGTGTATCTGTTACAAGTAGACCTGATACACCTTTATCTCTCATGTATTCAATTGCTTCACGCAAAGTTTGTTCTGGTCTTATTGTATATGGATTTTCTATTATGATACTTCCAGATCGTTTAGTTTTCAGTACTTCGTTTACTTGCTCAGAAATATTAAGAAATCTATGAATAATTCCGATTCCTCCTTCACGGGCCATAGCTACAGCCATAGCAGACTCGGTAACCGTATCCATGTTTGCACTTACAATAGGAATGTTAAGTGAAATGTTTCGCGAAAGTTTTGTTTGTAAATTCGTCTGAGATCGAGTAACTACACTGGATCGTTTAGGAACAAGGAGCACATCGTCAAACGTTAGTCCTTCCCTTATCTCCAATGAAACCTTCTTGATTAGAATTAGAATCTGTTATAAGCCTTTCCTGAGATTGCCTAATCTTTGAGCAATCTCAATAGCATCTCTTGTTGCTTTTACATTGTGAGTTCTTATGATATCAGCGCCGTTTAGAACGCATATGGTTTCTGCAGCAAGCGAACCGTAAAGTCTCTTATCAGGATCTGATACGTTCAGCAAGCTCCCCACAAGTGATTTTCGTGAAACAGACACAAGTAAGGGATGCCCACCTTTAATGAAACGTAAATTCTGCAAAACTAAAATATCTCTTTTGAGCCAATCAGAGTCTATCTTTGTGGAGAATTTGCTCACAGATTTTTTTCGAAAAAATCCAATGGCTGGGTCCACAACTATCTTGTTGTTTGGGATTTTGGCCTCTTTTGCAATAGTAACGCTTTCTTTGAGTAGACTTTTTGTCTTGACTACCTGATTACCTGTGACTAAATTATTACTAAATGCACAAACAATAACGGAAGGTCTGTATTCTTCCAAGATATGAGGCATATCTTTGTCATATTTCAATCCTGAAATATCATTTAGAATCTCTACTCCCATCTTAAGGGCGGCTTTTGCTACACCTGCTCTGCACGTATCTACAGAGATGGATAGTCTTGAGACTTTTTGGATAGTTTCGATAGCAGCTGTAATCCTTTCAATTTCTTTATTTTCTGAAATCAATGTCTTTAGGTATGGAGCAGTTGACATGCCACCTATATCAATAAAGTCAGCGCCGTCATCCTCCATTTGCTTTGCAGTCTTTACTATCGCTTTCTTGTCAGTCAAGACTGATTTTTTATAAAATGACTCTGGACTAGTGTTGATAATCCCCATAATTCTTACAGGATTGGAATCACCGACTGATACAGTTCCTAGACTGTTCATATGGTTTATGATTAACCCTACTACATTTAGACTTAGATGACTTTGCAAGAGTGGGAAAAAAAATATGCAGAAATCCTAAGAGAATTCAATTACAGTAAAGAAAAAGACCTCCAATCAGCGAGAATTCTCAATTTTATACTAAAAGACAAATTTTCTCTGGAAAAGTTAGATCGCAAGATAAAAGGTAAAACCGTGTTTGTAATAGGAGCTGGCCCCTCTCTTACCCTTGCATTACCATATCTGAAGAGATTCAGAAATACCACAAAGATTGTCGCTGATGGCGCAACAAGGGCACTAATTGAAAACAAAATAATACCTGATATTATAGTCACAGACCTTGATGGAAACTTGAAGTTTCTAAAAAGCGCAGCAGACAACAATTCAATAATGCTGGTTCATGCGCATGGGGACAATATTGAAAAGCTTCCAGTATCTGCATCATTCAGACTCTGTGTAGGAACTACTGAAGGAAGGCCATTTGGGAAAATCCGAAATTTTGGAGGGTTTACAGATGGTGACAGGTGTGTGTTTCTTGCCAGACATTTTGGAGCAAGAAAAATTATTCTCTTTGGCATGGATTTTGGAACCAAAGTTGGTAGGTATTCCAAGGAGCAAGGTTATGACAAAGTTACAAAACTAAGGAAATTAAAGAAAGCAAAATCACTCTTAGAATGGCTTGCCTCTAATGGAGGATCGAATTTTTACACAACATCTGTTCCAATTGTGGGGTTCAGAAAGATTAGATTTACAGATCTTGAAAGGGTAAAACAGTGTAAAGAAACAGCAGAAAAGTATGAAAAAGTAAAGTGAGAACTATTTCTTTGAGTGTTGTTGATTACAACTGAGTGAGAAGAATCTTCCAGCACAAAGCTACACCAATTTTTTAAATAAGATTTGAACGCTCAGATCAAACGTGAAAACTCTGTATCTTACAATAATTGTAGTTCTCACACTCACGATACTCACCGGAATTCATGTAGCATTTGCAATCATATCACCGCTTACCATATCAACATCATCTGTCGGTGGTACATACAGTACTGTACAATCAATAAGATTTACTACATCAGATCTATCCACGTATACTGTTACTCCACTAACCGTATCTGGGTTAGACAAGTTTGGTGTAAAAATGCTCTATTCTACAATAACAGGAGGTAAAGAATGGTATTCTAAATGGGATAACGGAATTCCAAGAATTTTCACAGGAGTGGATCCACTAGATCCTTGGTTTGATGCAAATCATGGCAACGCAACATATAGCATTGATGGAAATGGTTTGTTCAAGATATCAGGTCCGGTGCCAAGAATGTATATCCATGATCCAACACTTAATGTAGCAAACAGCTGGCACGATGTTGAGATGACAGTTTATGCAATGAGAGTCACAGACAATAACACTGCTTATGCAGGAATAGAGGCTGTTGCCCGTACCAACCACGGAACCACAGGACCAGAACTGCGAAACTTGTGTGATACAAGAGGCGATGGTGGTAGACTACGTTATGATGGTCATACAGACTTTGAGAAAGAAACAAGCCATCCGAATTGGACTCCGGTAGCAAACAAATTAATATTTTCTGGCGGATTGCCCAAGAATATTTGGATCGGCATGAAATTAGTCATTTATGATACGACGGATGGGAATGTAAAACTAGAGCTTTGGTACGATGACTCTGACGGTTTGAATGGTGGCAACTGGAAGAAGATTAATGAATTTACTGATACAGGAGCCAACTTTGGCGTAGGTGGTACAGCGTGTAAGACAGGCATAGACCCTGTACTAAAGCTCACAAATAGTGATAACAGGGCAGGAAGCGAGTCAGACAAACCAAACATAACGGTATACTGGCGAAGCGATAATGTCGGAACAAACGGTCTAATTTATAAGAAAATGAGTGTCAGAGAAATATCAGCCCCTTCACCCCAACAACAATCATCATTGTACATTCCAAACTGGGTACGAAACAGTACTGGATGGTGGTCTAATGGCAAGATTAGCGATTCAGGTTTTATAAAAGGAATCCAGTATCTTATCCAACAGGGAATAATGAAAATTCCACCATCAACTCAGCAAGGAAATGTAACATCACAATACATTCCGAACTGGGTCAGAGACAATGCAAACTGGTGGTCACAAAATCAGATTAGTGACTCGGACTTCGTAAACGGAATAGAGTACCTAATTGAAAAGGGAGTTATCAGGTTAGGTGTACAATAAATAATTATCAAAGGATGATTCCACTGACTACCTCAATTAACGAAGGTTAATTGATGATGCGTAAATTATTTTCCAATGCCTATATTGAACAGTTGTTTTATCCCATTCAAAAAGTCCTTATCACTCCAGAACTGGTCTTGTGACCACCAGTAGGCTTTTGATTTAAACCATTGTGGTATCTGTATTGTACCAGACAAATCTGTAGTGTTTTCAGATTTGAACGGTATTCGGTTTAGCAAAGACCCTTTTAGTTTTTGCTCTGAGCCAGTATCATAAAACGTAGCATTCTCTTTTATTCCATCAGGACCATCAAATAAAATAACATTAGGTGGTAGTTTGTCAGCAGTCATTACACCGCCCGATTTGTCCACCATATACCCCAATACCTTGGTATATTCGGTATCGTTAATCTTTCCCGCAAGCCACCATTTTGTGATTTCCTTTTGCATACTCATAACGATTTGTGAATTTGCAACACTGCTTGATGTATCACTTGTTGCGGAATCATTTGTTGCTGTATCATTTTCTAGTGTAAACAACTTCTTTCCTATGGCAGGCTGATATGGAGCCATTACTGTGGCCTTGGTAAAGTAATGATCGCCATAAACATGTGTTAGAACATTAGAACAGGTGGCCTCCCAGCTACCTTCGATGCATTGATCATATTTGTAACCCAATGAGTGGATTTTGTCCTCGACAACTGATTGGTCAAATCCAAGATAATATGTTATAAAATGAGAGAGCTCGTGACTCAAGACCCAAACGGGATCGGAAAATCCAAAGTTTGAACAGTCACAAATTATTATGGTGTGATCTCTTGTTTTGTCTGTTCCAATGTGATTGTATAGTCCCCCAACATCGTTTCCGTGCAGTTCCCTTTTGCCGATTTCATTATCATAGACAAGTATTATCAGATCTAAATCATCTGGGACTTGATAATGTGTGTATTTTTTGTCAGGCATGCATTGTGGTTGGTATTTTGAATTTTCAAACTTGTATAACTCAAAATATTTGCTGGTTATTTCGTCATATGCATTTGCCATCTGATACTGGTAGTTTGTGCATCCACTGTATGGTGAGAGGAATATGAGTTGCCATCTCATCTTTTCTGATTTGTCCATTGCGTAAGAATCAGGCGAAATGAATAACGTTAGGACTAGCGCAAGTAAAACGGCAGCGAGGGTTATTCGTCCGGTCCTAATGGATATGAAATG
>VBPL01000046.1 GCA_005877205.1 Nitrososphaerota archaeon | reverse complement strand
GAGTTGTTTACTGTATTATATGTTTGTCCAACGTTTGAAATTATACTTCTCGGATCTTTAATTACAAGTAGTTGCTGGTAATCATTTTGTGATAATACCACGCCAGATAGGGTTGTGCCATCTGCACCGGTAAAATCAAATTTTACATTTATCACTTGTGGAGATGTAGGAGTTTCATGTAAGCTTGATGAAGATGTGTTGGATGATGATTGTGTATTTTGTGATGTCTGCGGCTGCGTTACAAATGTAGTCGCAGTGGCTTCATTTGATGGATTAGACCTTGTATGAGTGTTGTAAATGGCAGAAACTCTATAGGTATAGGTATTACCAGGAGTCAGAGGATAAACAGAATATCGTGTGGTTGAATTGTTGGTATTATCGTCTATTACTATGTAATCTCCGGGTGCGCGCTTCCATTCTATTTGATATCCAACGATTATCTTTCCATAGTTTTGTACTGGTGCAAGCCACCATAGTTTGATTTGAGTAGGAGAGAATGTAGTAGCGATAAGGGGACCTGGGATCCTGCCATCGCTTAGATGAGCGTTCTGGTATGCAAGTACTGATTTGAGATTATTATTTGTTGCTTGTCCGGTAGATACTATATTGGAGATTACACTTCTGGTATCCTTCTGGTACAGTAATTGCACATAATCACCTTGTGACAATATCACTCCCACTAATGAGGTTCCATCCGATGGTGTAAAATCAAATTTTACGTTTGAGGTTTGCTCTGCAGATGGTGGAGTTGGTGTTGTTGGTGCAGATGTTAAAGTTGGAGTCGCCGAGAACAGCTGATACTCTATACGTGTATGTAGTTCCTGTCTTCAGTCCTGTAATGGAATATGTAGTAAGTGTACTTCCTGTGTTGTCTACTAATGTGTAATAGGCTCCACTGGATAATCGTTCTTCAATTTTGTATCCAACTATTGTCTTCCCATAGTTTTGTGTTGGTGCATTCCATGAAAGGTCGATTTGACTAGGAGATGCAGGTGTGGCGACAAGATCTGTTGGTGTCTCTGTCGGTATAACAGTTTTCCCCTCTGCAAGGTGTGATGGAATTATCAAGATACTGCCTATAGCAACAAGTACAGCAATAACAAGAAAATTAAAAGATTTGTTCATTGTATTAATTGGGTTTCTATCTTGTTCATATGTATTTTTTCACAATCATCCATACTTGTGTGTGTAATTTAGATCAATTTATGCGTAAGATCTAGTATTTAGGATTGTATTAACTGATTTCAAATGCTCTTCCTTCAAAGTTCTTGGGAGCAAAAATCCCAACGTCAACCTGACGGAAGAAAATAATTGAGGTTTTGCAGAAATCCAGACTGAAAATGTCTGCATTGCGTGTAAAATTAATTGAGATACAAAAAAGATGATTAAAAAATCAATTCTACACTAGTGCTGTAAGGTTCCAATCTTACTGTAGAGTAATTACAGCATTTGGATTCAAGTTCGGATGCACTACTGTTATCTCAACTATAGCTGCGTCTTTACCATATCCATTAGTAATTGTAAGTGTGAATTCCAGAAACTTTTTCTCACCTATTGCAACATCTGGAGCGACAAATACTGGGTTTGCTGTATTAGGATATAATAATTCGACTGGCTCTCCTCCAGTTTGTATCCAAGTATATTGCAAGTATCCACCAGTACTCTTGCTACCGTCCAGTGTTACTTGAGTTTCTTGATTGACAGTTCTGTCAGGACCTGCGTCAGCTTGTGGTGGTGACAACGGCTCTGGTGGAGCTGCATAGACGTATTGTTCGCATTGTCCAATAACAATATCACCTTGCTTCACAGTCACTTGGAAATCTACTACCTGCCCACCTGAACCTGATGGAAGTCGGATTGTGGGTGTTGGGTCAGATGCTGATGAAATTGATACAGGCATGCCACCGACTTGATCCCATTCATAGGTCAATGGAACGTTATCTGGGTTATCTACAGTAGCCAAAAGTTGCACCTTGCCACCCTCATGGCCTCTAATAATTGGTCCACACGTTACTGTAGGAAGGTGGAAACTTGCAGCACTAATAACGTGGACTGTAACGGTATCCGACGCTTGGCCTCCCAAGCCATCATCTGCTGTAAGTGTGAATACTAGATCCTTGCTTCCTGTAGGACCAGCTGACGGAGCAGTAAACATTACCGTAAGCTGGTCAGGGGTGGATAACTGGACATTATCTCCTGAGGTTTGAGTCCACTTGAATGTCAGTGGGTCGTTATCAGGGTCTGATGCTGATCCCGACATACTAACGGTAGATAATTCTGGTATCGTAATTTCATGATCGGTTGTCACTACTGGCGGGTGATTAAGATGGATAACTTCAAGTGTAAATGATGTGATACTTTGACCTCCATGTCCATCATTTACTGTTAATGCAAATCTTAGATACTTTGTCTCACCAGCACCTACTGCTGGTGTTGTAAATGTAATAGTTGAAGCAGTATTTGATGAGACTGTGACAGGCTCTCCATCTACTTGTTCCCAGTAATAGGACAGATTGTCCTTGTCTGGGTCTGAGGATTTTTCACCTGAAAGTGTAACTTGGGTTTGTTCGTTGACAACAGCAGAGTTTGCTTGACTAGAACTCGACGTGCCAGTTGCAGCGTATGCAGAAAACGATGATAATCCGATGGAAAATATACTAACTGCGAGGATCGTAAAGACTACCCTGTAATTCAACTTGTGAGTGAGTAAATTCTTGATGATTAAAAACCTTTCTCTCATAAGATCTACATCTAGGATCATAAAAATTGCAACAAAGTTCTATTGGTACAATCATCAAACTGATTTTGTGGACTTTAGCTAAAAGTCAACTTTGTTCTTTTGCGCGTTTTTAATTTGGCAGATATGCTCCATTCCTTTTATTGTGTGACATTGATATCAAGTCTGAATACAATCGATGGTGCAAGACACCTAGGGATTTCCCTGTAGCATAAAGGATCACCTACTGCCGTAAGTGTCGTATATCCAGTGTTGTGAGCCTGGTAAAGTCCTTGAGCTCCCTTGATCACCATTACATTCATGACTCTGCTTACTATTGTTTGGTTGGTGATATCAACTCTCCAGTCGTGAGTTTCTCCAAGCTTCAAAAGAAAGCTCTCGCCTTTCTTGAGACTAATTGCTTGGTTATTTTGTTCAAGGGTAACTATCTTGCCTCCTGTCTGAGTGCTCTCCGGAGCTTGCTTTGCCCAACCTCTTGAGATAAGCTTTGCAAGACTTGTTTCCCTTATGCAAGCGGGCAAGTCGTTTTCTGATTTTAAGACGAGGATAAGACCTTGAGTACACTGAACGTCTCTTGCCATGACACCCGATTTTATCTGCTTTAACGGTGGAAGTGCGGTAACAGGTTGTGCAACAGAACCTGGAATCTGGCCTGAGATTGAAAATATCACTATAGCAATCAGAGCCATACTTAAAACGAATTTCGTGACTTGAGCTGCCATTGCTTTCTAACATGTCATAACCGCTAATGATTATAACCTTTGATTAAATCCGAGTTTAACTTAATTTTTTAAAAAATTGTTGAGATTATCATGAAACATTTTTGGATTTGTTTAATTGCATTTCATCCTGTCAAGATTCTGGCCAATCACCCCCGCAGTTTAGGCAATGTCCTCTTAAGCCGTGATATCTTGGTTCATACACTGTGATCGTATTTGTTGAGCTACAGCTCATGCGGTGGAACGGTTCGTCATCGCTCATAATTTATATAGAAAATCATTGAATATTATAGTAAGTTAACAGATCAGCTAAATAATTACAATTATTGAAATGCCTTAACCTCATTGCTATTATGGTATCATTCCTTACCTTTTTGTCGACTCCGTCGTATTTTATTTTGTTTTCTAAAGTCTGTGACTCCAAGTAAGATTCCTACGATAAACGCAATTATGCCAGTTATAACAAGGCCAATAGCTACTGGAACGGTGTAACATTTTATTCCATAAGACGAATTACAAGTTCCACTCAGGTATGGGTCTTCACCCATTATAACACTGACTTTAACAGGTTCGCTGCCAGAGTTTGAAATTCGGATTGAATAGCTTCCCTCTGTTTTGCTCTTTTGTATAATATGATACAAAAATCCATCCTTGCTTTCTTTTTCAAATGTCATTCCGTTTGGTTCCGTTCCAAATAGATCGACCAAATCAGATGATGGATCTGAATGAATGATAATCACGTTGTGTTCTTTGAGACTATCTGTGAGAATTGTTGAATTGATGAATTGATTTGGCAAAATGGTTTTGTTATCGATTATAGTTTGTTTGCTTTTCAGTATTGGCTCGACTGATTCGTAGGAGCTATCAAAGATACTAGCCCCTAATACAACTACTATTAGCGCAACACCTGCTATTATAGGACCGCGTATCAAAGAGAGCTTTACCAAATTATCTGAGCATGTAATGCTGGCCTAATAAGAAACTTCAGCAGATACTAGAATACGAAAACTGGAGGACTACATTTTTTGCTTTTTGATAGATAAGTACAGATGAGACAGTGTCTCAGAGCTCGGATGTAGCTTCTCAAGTGTCTCGCGTTTTACTCCAAAGCGTTCTAGGGCCTTGTACATCTCTTCAACTGAGACATCTTCACAAGTCTTTGACATTTACAAAGATCCTTCGCTATTTTGTAATATGATTAGGTGTGAGACTTTTCGTAGTACACGCTCAAGATCCATTGCGTGAGCTTGTTTTCAGATTTATAGCAACAGTAATTGTTCACTATATACAACATCTTTAAAGAGTGGATAGTGCTGAAAAATTCATGCTGAAACTAAAATGCAAAGATGCTGGCTTTGACTGCGGTTTTGTAGTAAAGGGCAAGACAGAAGATGAAATAATGCAAAAAGCCGCTGAGCACGCCATGAAAGATCATGCCATGAAACCAGAAGACATGACGCCAGAGATGAAAGAAAAGATACGAAAATTGATTCACAAATCCTGGTTCTAGACTCCTCCTCACAATTTTATTAATATCTGGATGACAATAGTATATACTATAAACGATTACAAACCAGCTAAAATATGGTTTATAATTTCTGCAAAATCCTAGGGTTTAACTAATAAGTATTTTGATTTCTACTTCTGTGTAATTAATGGGGTTTGACTATTAGAATTTCTCGGTGTGTAATTTCGGGGTTTAGAGTTTTGCCTCGGTCTTACGAATTTCCTCTGTCAGTCCTTTCACCTCGGACTTGCTAAACAGATAGGATCTAGATCCACCCTCCTCTACTGTACCAGTACTACGAAAGGTAAAAATTCGATAATAGGTTTCTTCAAGACCAACCAAATTACTCTCATCAAAAACCATTGCCTTTGTTTCTATACTTAATTTCGGATAATTCTGCGGACTAAAATAATTGTTATACCTGTCAGTCACGATTCTGTTCAGCCTTTTTGCCGTTTCCGAACCAAAAGCAATGCACAAGAATTCAGTATTCTTTTGGTAATCGGTTCCATTCTTAATTAATGCTTCTAGAAATGTTCTATAATATGATAATTCAACTCTTACCATTTTTTTTACATTATTTCTGAATCTTCTGTTCTTAAGATACTCCGTTATCCAATAACTACCAAATGTTGCACCTATGCCAATCAGCACTCCTAGGGTTATATCATATCTCCCAAATTCATTGATAGGTTGACTCATAGATGTCGCATTAATCAAATTACAATTTCTTAGATGCTAACTTAATCAGGTTTTCTATCTTGTTTTGACCAAGATTCAGTTTTATTCCTGCTTTCTCTGCTGGCGTTTTCTTGATACTTCCATGTTCACGAATGAAATTATAGTGAATCCTAAATGCCTCCATAGTTTCTTTATGCTATGATATCGGCTATTATTCTCTTTTCAATTTTGGTAACACTAGCTGCTATGATTGATATATTACCATTCAAAGGATCGACCCTTACCCTGCTAATAATTGCTCTCATAGCAATAATAATACTTGTAATTTTCCGATTCCTGATTACAGTGATAATAGTTGGCATAATAGTTGTATTGTTACTTATCTTGATATTTGGAGGAATACCGGTCCCAAGTATCCATTGAAATTGTTCTTTCCCAAGATATCAGAACTTCCTCCAGTAACTACCATTTTGATGATTATAAACGGAATTGTATTTTCCTATGGCATGATAACAAACACGCAAAACCAAATAATTTCACAGTATGGATTTGTTCCAAACTATCTTTTCTATGGCAACCATCAGCTGTCAGACAATATAACAAGACTATTTTCCTCGATGTTTCTTCATGCAGGAATTGCTCACATTGCATTCAATCTTTTTGCTTTGGCGTATCTTGGAGGCTTTGCAGAAAAATCAATAGGAAAATCAAGGTATTTTGGGATTTACATTGTAGCTGGAATTTCAGGTGCGTTACTTCATGGTGCAGTGTACACTCTAGTCTTGGGAAACGGTTCTAGTGTATTGATAGGTGCGTCAGGTGCGATCTCAGGTGTCATGGGAATAACCGCAGCACTTGGCAATATTCGAGGATACTATTGGCTTGCAATACAGATACTGTACGCCTTTATTGGTTCTGCTGTTTCTATTCCAATTGCATTTACCGCGCATATAGGTGGATTCATCGCAGGATTGTTGTTAACAAAATTACTAATTGTCTTGGAACAGAAAAGAAGAGGTCGCTACCTAGTTTGAATAATTCTCAATATTTTTTGCAGTATCCTTATCAGTTGCAAACTCGCTAGAAAAACATTGGACAAGTCTTCAAGTGACGATACCAAAAAAGATGCTAAAGAATTGCATAAGAAAGCACTGAAACTACAGCATGACGGTAAACAAGAGGAAGCCATCTCATACTTTGACAAGGCTCTGGAGCTAGCACCAGGTAATGCCGAACTTTTATACGACAAGGCAATCTCGTTGCAAATGCTTTTCAGATTCGATGACGCGTTGAATCACTACTATAAATCACTTAAAATAGAACCAAATAATTTTGCTGCACTTATCAACAAAGGGCTTTGCTTGACAAATCCAAAGATGAATAGACAAGAAGAGGCATTGTTATGCTTTGAGGAAGCATTAAGACTTGAACCAAATGATGTCGGTGCACTATCTTTGAAGGGCTATTCGTTAGATAGCATAGGCAAATACTCCGAAGCTATCGCCTGTTTTGATAAAGTCTTGCAAGTAGAACCAAATGATTCAAACGTTCTTCTTAACAAGGGTCTTGCACTTGCACATCTTGCCAGATATGATGAGGCCATAGCATATTTTGATAAGGTCTTAGAAGACGAGCCTGACAACCTGTTTGCACTAGAATGGAAAAAAGAAGCAATCAATGCGCAAAATAAGCATCTTATGTTCTAGGTGTAAGATATCATTTGATATTTTTATAGAATTTTCTAATGAATAAGTTCTACTATCTTTAGCGGAACTTTGGCAAAATCAAAATTCCTATCTGCAGAAAGATACAGTACATGGGAATTGTCAATTGGAAAGCTCATCACAATTACTTTTTCTCTCATAGAAAGTGAGAACTTGACAGGCCCCAGCTGCTTGTCAAATTCTTGTCTCATCTTTACGCGCAGAGCAAGTTCCATGAAGAGCATCTCGTCATCCTTTGCATCCTCAAGTGATTTTAGTCCTTGACGTAGACCGCCTGCGACAAGCTTCCCTTTTTCATTGATTATTCCTACAAATCTTATTTTGTCATCGAGATCCATTACTTTTTTGCATAATGTATCGGAATCTACCAAACTATCATGTGATAGGAACAGTTTGGCAAATCTAGATGACCGTCAATTATAGTTGACCTTTGACACTTTGTCAAGATATTAATGTTATTTTTAAGTTAGCGTGAGAAAAGGTGCCAAGTTAGATACACTTGCTGCAAGATAGCATCAGGATTTAGAAGAACCCTTTACTGAGAAATTCTACGCAATTCTTATTTTCAATCGATGGTATTTGAGATCGAAACTGTAAGGTCCCCGCATGACTAGGAATTGTCCTCATCCAAACCTTGCAGTTTCATTAATCTTGAAGATCGTCTGATACCATCTTGTAGCGGACAACTATGTTTCTTTGTCCTTATGATTCAGGATAGTCCCCGCCACAGCGAGGACATCTGCTTCTTATGCCGTGATATCTCTCGTCATAGTAGACTATAGCAGTGGGATAGCTGCATGCCAAGCACTCTACGTGCTTGAATTTTAGACTCATGCAATCATATGACACAAACTTGCATATTATTGAGGCTCAATAACCTAGCTTAAGAATCATAACTATAGCTTAAGAGGTGCTATCAACATCCACCTGTAATATACAGGACAACGAAAAATAACACTCGATCTAGAGAAAATGATATGAAACGTGGCAAGGCGTCAAATATTGATGATAGTATTTGTCCAGTCTGCAACAGTAAAATTGAGTTTTACTGGGAACCAGCGTTTAAGGGAGTAAGAGGTAGATGTGTAAAGTGCAATACTAACTGGCCAGAGTCATAACTATACAATATTTAGTTCACAAACAAGTACATCATTGTAATAAATTTAATCTGAATTTTTAGAATGTAACATTAACGAACCGATAAAACAGCTCCCTCTTCAAACCCTTGCTCATAAATTATTATATCATGTTTTTCGTATAGACTCTGAATCCATTTCTTACGCCCTTTCGGTTCTATCTTGGATAAGTCATATCTGCACATTATCATTCCTTCAAAGGAATCAAAGTTTTCTTGCGTACTTTGTTCTATCTCTAGCTGAGCGGCAATTCCTTCTACAGTACTTACGTCTGGAACAATTCTTCCAACGACTCTAAATGGAGGTGTTAAATTAGACAGAATCTTTTTTGCAGTATTTTTGCAACTTGCGACTATTCCAGCCGGATCATTTTTTGGATCAGGAATTTGATATACATGCAACATGTTATTTTTAAGGTAGGTTTCTACATTGATTCCGTAATGTGACATTTTGCTTATTATAACAAAAGGATCGTCGTCTGTAGCATACATACATTGTTCTCCCTTTTTCAATCCATTTTTTAGAAATTGAAACTCTAACACTCTTGCATATTCCGGATCATTGAAAAAAAATGCGATATGCTGTGGGCTCTCAACTGTATCTATGAACTTCAAGAGATTTTGATTGGCCACAGGAAACCCACCATGTCATCAGTGTATTCGATAAGTTATCTGTATTTTATAGCTTTTGTACCATTTTACAGCTTTTTTGTGATAATTACTAAAAATATATAGACTCACATCGTTATTGGATTTTAAACTAATTTTGATGGAATTTTTCCGTCATACATGTTATCGCCCTAGTTTATCGATAAGATCGTGTGGTTCGATCCTAGTGCTCGGGCACCGCAGCATGGGAATAGAACCTTCGGATCGAACCTATGTTTGTTATATCAATTTTGGGATTTTAAACTTGGGAAGAAATCATAAGTAACTCTAATTAGTAACTAATTGTCTGGCAGACGATATTCTACTAGAAAAAGGGAACTAACTCCTTACTAAAACCTCTATAGGTCAGTCTCCCGCGTGCTCTGCAAAGGGGTCACGCCAATTAGATTCCCTATCTGCACATATCACAGTGAGCAGATCATGCTGGAATGCCCAGATTTTTCATCTCCAAAGACCCTATCAATAAATACTGGCATTAGTTACTCCTTGTATGCCAAGTATGAAATGCGTATCATGCGGAATTGGATTCTTTTCTGCCACAGGTTCAGACAAATGTTTTAGGTGTGCCAGTAAAGAAATGCCAGAAACCCAAGAAAGTCATGATTCGTGTGGTTGTGGGCATCACCACTAGAAATCCATTTTTGGTACAAACGTTTGACTATGTCTTATTGGTCATATAAATAACGAAAATCACTTTTGAATCGTTCATATTATCGGATTTACTCCGGAAAGCAATCAGTCAGTGGGTCTATGAATCTGGCTTATAGCATCTAGTAAGGAGAGATGATGCCTTGTGTGACCCATTGACCGAGATCTGTTAAGCCGAAAAGAAGTTTTGACTAGATTTGCATTTGTTCCAATTAGCTATTGTTACTGACAGGGAAGTATGTCTATCTATGACACATACATCCTGCTAATAAAAAAAGCTACATAATTATTCCATGCAAAGAGGGCATCCGACCTATCAAGAACGCTGCATCAACTGTAAAAAAGAAATCAGGATCTATTGGGAACCAAGATACAACGGTTACAGAGGCGAATGCCCTAGATGCCACACAAATTGGCCAGAAGAGTAGCAATTGCCTATCTCATAAATGTATATCATTATTGATTAAGAGGATTTTGTCACTTTAAGATGGGTTCTGTGAGTTGATTTTTTAAATTCGGAAATTGCTTTTTTGACCGTCTCCGGATCAGCACGAGGTATAAACGGAACAAAAGACGTAATTACTTTGCGTCTGAGTTCAGTGAAGGCATTCATATTTTCGTTGAATGTCTTAATGTTCTTTCTCATAGCCTCAAGTGAAGTCAACAACATCTGTGATTGTAATTTCTGCGCTCTGCTTACCTCTTCTGACAATCTGGTTGTCAATTTCATTGCCTCTTTAGAAACACTTTGATTCAGTCCTGATTTTTCAGCTAATTCTTCTTGTAAGGAAATTGACGACTCTATCGTGTTCTTCCATGACCTCATTACTTCCTGCTGAAGATCTGTCACAGACTGTAAATAAGTTACTGTTGTTTTTTTTACCTCGCTGAAATATCGCTCGAGGTTTCCCTTACACACATCATAGATATCGTTTGATTCTGGAGCATTCTTTTTCATAAAACAAGGCCTCTCATCATATCATCGCATTGTAATTGATATTGCATGATATAACTTTGTTTCCGCGTTGAAAAGGCATCCTAGTAAATTCCACATAACTTTAGAAAAACT
>VBPL01000045.1 GCA_005877205.1 Nitrososphaerota archaeon | reverse complement strand
AAAGTTTCAAATAAATTCATGATTTTTAGATAATATACATAATTATACATTTCTAATGCTGCATTTGTATAGATCGTATAGATCGCGTTTTTCATCTGTGGAGATCTGTGTATTGCACGAATATTGCCTATTGATAGGAGTTATAACCATAAAACGATATAGTTGAGCTATTTTCAAACAACAATTTCAATCCTACGTTTGACATAAAGGCGTTTAGATAAGCTTGAGAAACCTATCGGGTCAAATATCCACACAAACACTCAGGAGGATTTTTTACCAATGAAACTCATACGCATCTTGAGGTATAATGTTTGGTCTTCCCCAAATTATTATAGTCTTGTCATCTAGACGTTTGATTGTAGCAGGTGGACTTGCGTGTATTCTATATCCCGTACCGATGTCTACTTTCAGAACTCTGTTTTTCAGACCAATTTCCTTTGGAACTGTGCAGATATAATTGAACTTCTTTGCACCTGATGGAAATTTGTACAAGAACACTCTGTCAGGCTCTTGCCAATCATACTGCAGCTTCAGTTTCTTGCGTTGCTTTGGTAATACAGGCTTGTCCAGTAATACATAGAATTCTTTGTGGTATGGTTTGTTTACGATGATATCGCCTATCTCTAATCTGTTATTGTTTTCATCAGTTACGGTCAAATTCAAGTCTGCAATATCTTTTGGTACTTGGCCGTCAAGATAATACAAAATTCGCGATTTTGGTTCTTTTGAAATGTTAACAATGTCCCAAATCCATGTGTGATGAGTTTGCATCTTTGTAGGATCCGTAACCTCAAGTAGTATCTCTATTTCATTAAACGAAAAGCTGCTTGGCGCCCTTACACTACGTTGCAAATTATATGATATCGTCTTGGGTCGAGTTGCGACCTTGCTTCCAAAGCCATCTCCGTAAACATTGTAGAGTTGCAGTTTTTCTCCGTATTTAGTTTCGTATGTTTGTACCGGATGCAATAGATCCTTGTATTTTGGATATGTTTTTACCAACTCTTCGGCAATTCTGCTAGCCACAAAGATTTGCCCATCGCCTGTCAAGTCCATGACACGCCTTGTCAATAGGATTCCTGGACCCCACACGCTGTCCTTGCCCTCCAAGTCCTTGACAAAATAGACAGGTCCTGACTCGATTCCTATTCTAAGTAAGAGCTTGTCGTTGCGACGCTTTGCTTGATTATATACAGAAAGTGCCTGGTGAAGCTCTACTGCAAGCTGTATAGGCCCTTCTGGGCTATTGCCAAAGCCAATTGCCATGCCGTCTCCAGTAGGTAATATTATGGTGGATGAGGGATCTCTATTTTTGAAGGGCGTTGTTTGCGAAATTAATTCATTTAATACCTTAATTTTCCTTACTTGTGCGTTTGTTGGTATAGATGGATTTGAACCAGCAACAATGTCTGTAAAAAACCAGTGGTATATTTTGGTATGAACTTGACTGTCTTCAAGGTTGTCGATGTCGTCTCCTTTGAGAAAGCGGAGAAGCTTTCTAATAAAATCTGTCTTACAGCGACACAAAATATCGTAACTATTCATTGTTGGTTTTATTAATATCTTCAAGCCTTCTTTTTTGATTTCTTGCAAAATCCAACTTTTTGTTCTGTGAGTTTCTTCTAAGAGTCCAAGAATCTCTACAATTTGTTTTAGCTTTTTTCCATCCTCAACTGGTCCTTCTGAGGCATCGTCTTGTTTTGTCTGCAATGTTTCCATGATGCCAATTCATCTATTCAAGCCTAGCGGTCTAGTTAGAAATCACTTTTGAGATTACCAGTTAAATTGATAAGCCTCGTCAATTATCAAGTCTTTTTTTTCCCACGTTATGACAGTTTTACCATCATCACTTGAAATTACTGGCATTGTAGTTGCATCAATCTTGGAACCAGTCTCAGTATCAGCTTTTAATACCTTCATGCTCAGTTTCATTTCTTTCTTGGTGGTAAGGGAAAAAACGAAGTGTTTGCATCCTGATGCAAACCGGTAAAAATAAGTTCTTTCCGGCTCCTCCCAGTCGTATTCCAGGATTAGGGCTCTTTTTTGTTTTGGCTTGATAGGTCTGTTAAGTTGAATATTGAATTCTTTGTGATATGGTTTGTTCACATTAACACTTAGAATCTCAAGCACATTATTATGATCGTCTCTTACATTTACATTCAAGTCACCAAACTCTTTTGGAGTATCACCATCAAGGGAGTAAAATATCTGATCCATTGGTTTTTTGGATGCGTTGGTTACGTCCATGAACCAAGTATGGCGGGTAAACGCTGTCTTTGGGTCTACGATTTCAAGGTTTATCTTCAAATAATTAAACGAAAAATTATTTACAGTTCTTATATCCCGTTCAAGGTTTGGAGCAACAACTTTGGCTTTTCTAGGTGCAATCTTGTTTCCAAAACCTTCCCCATAGATATTGTAGATCACAAGTTCTTCACCATGTTTTATAGAGTAGTTTCCAATTGGATGTAATATCTCCTCATATTCAGGAGAGAGTTTACGGATATCATCGCCAATTCTTGCTGATGCGAAGATATTCATTTCACCACACAAGTCCATTACACGTCTTGTCAGGATGATTCCGGGCCCCCATACGTTGTCCTTGCCGTTTAGATCCTCTACTATATAGACAGGACCCATGTCGATTCCAATCCTTATAGCAAGCTTATCTTTGCCGACTTTATTTTCGTTGTATCTGAAAAGAGCCTTGTGGATCTCTATTGCAAGGCGAAGTGGTTTTTCTTGACTATCGCTGAATCCAACCGCTACACCATCTCCTACTGGTAATATGACAGTAGACGTATGGTCTCTGTTTCTAAAAGTCTCAGTACGTCTTATCAATTCGTTTAACGCGACAATCTTTCTTACCTGATCTTTGGTTGGTATGGTTGGATTAGATCCCCCTACCATATCTGTAAAAAGCCAGTGATATGCCTTAGTTAAAGATTGAACATCTTCGAAACCCTTAACGCTATTTCCCTTCATCGCTCGGTGCAGATTTGTGATAAAGATAGTAGGACAGCGACTGAGTATCTCGTAGCTATTAAGTGATGTTTGCGCAGGAATCTTCAGATGGTGTTTCTTGGTTTCATTTATAATCCAATCTCTCCCCCTGTTGCTTTCTCCAAGCATACCCAAAATCTCGCCAATTTCTTTTATTTTAGATGACGAGCTTCGTTCGTGTGACCGAATTCCTTCCACTTGCAAACTGCCTTAACGATCGGAATCCATGTATTCAAGGTTAGCGTTTTCTTGTCCATATTTTGATTCTATTGATACCGGTACGGAGACAAAACTAACTAGTATCTGCTAGTTAAAAACCAATTTTAGAATTACTTGATGGCTTCATTTCCGGTTTCTATTGGATTTCAGGCTGGTGGGCAGGTAAGAGAAACTTCCCTGGCCTGATTTTGAAACACGGATTTCAGCATGATGATTTTGCCGAAGTTCCTCGATCCATTTCTCTCTTTTCGTTTCCTCAATTTTTGATATATCGTACGGACATAGTATAGAGCCGCCAAACTCCTCAAATGTTTTGTGAAGATTTCGTTCAAGTTCCAGTTCAACACAAATGCCTTCTTTAGTATCAACGTTTGGCACAATTCTTGTTACTATCCTATATGGCGGCTTCAAATCGGACATTATCCTTTTTGTGTCGTTTCTGCAGCTTTGCAAAATGGCTTCTTTGCTTCCCTCTCTGTTCTTTATTTGCAAGACTCTGAGTTGATTACTTTGAAAATATTTTAGCGGAATCCCATAGCTTAGCATCTTGATAACTATCAAGCCCGAATCTTCTGAAGAGGCATAGATACAATTCTCATCGTTTTTCAAACCGTTTTTAATAAATCTAAACTCGATTAATTTTGCAAACTCGGGGTCTTCGTAGAGCAAGAGCAAATGTTTTTTGGAATCAAGCGAGTCTACAAATGATATTGCCATTTACTCTGACCTAGTTTTATTAGATATTTGCATGTATGATATAAGTTATCAAATCAAGCTAACACAAATCTATACAAAATCATAAAATAACTACTATATTTTTATCAAAATTGTCACATTGAAAGGAAATTTACAATTTGTTTGTTCCCCAAAGAGAATTGCAAAATATCGTCAATGATATCATTTGAACGGGTCCTAGCTATTGAAGCAAAGCGCAAACTTTGAGCTCGACGGAGTAATTTGGCAACTACGCCAATTCAGGTTCAAAAGTCGACATTAAAGTATCAGGCGAACAGCTGACATTTACAATAATTCTCAGGACAATCGTGTAGATGTTCTTTTAGCAAAATGCTTGTCTACAAGAATCTTGAATTTAAAGGGTGCCAGCGTAAACTTGAATAACTAATTTCTGCAGTATAGTAAAATGGTAAACCTCACAGAGATTACCAATATTGCAGTTATAGTAGAAGCGCTTGCAACAACAGCGCTTGTATTTCTGCTGTTCTATACAGTTCGCCAAATGGAGCATACAGTAGCGCTTCATAGAATTCAAGCAGAATATCACTTAAGACCATGGCTTGGACCCCAAAGTAGCATAAAGCTTCTCAACCAAAACGCTGATGGCCGATATCAGTTTGATATATCGATTAAAAACTATGGTGAGCTGCCATCGATGAACACTATGGTGTCATACAAGATGAAAAATAAACTGATTACTAGGCAGGAAACCAAGCAAGACACAACCCACACATTTAATCTAGGGCCCATGTTGCCAAATATGGAAAAGCATTACTGGTTCTTCATCGATTCTGGCCTCATTCAAAAGTCAAAGGAAGGAAAAGAAAACTTGTTCATTTCATTATACTTTGAGTACAAGTTCGGCGAGACTGTTAGCGGATATGGAATGATAAGTCAATTTGAGCCAAACTCAAACGAATTTATCCACAAAGACATGTGGGTAGATACACCAGGCGTCTTAAACAAGACCTAATTTTCGCATTGATCTGCACAGTACCAATCAACTGGTGTGCATCCTATCCCCTGATGTTTGATTTCTTCCGCAAATCTAGCGCTTACGTTGTCAATTTGTTCAAGGTTAGCGTTTTATTATCACGCGAATTTTCGTCTTTCCTTATTTAGCACAAAATAAAGAAAATTCATCTGCGAGAGTATGTACCAATTAGTTCAACGTTTTCAATCACATGATCAGCCATGGCTTTTTCAAGCTCCTCTCTTGCTACAGCACCGTTAAGATTCAACATAATATCTAGCGCGTACATCTTGAAAAAGTATCTATGGGTACCAGAGGGCGGGCACGGTCCCCCATATCCTGTTTTACCAAAGCTTGTTTTCCCTTGCGGAAAGTCTATCTTTTCTCCTTTTGAGAACCCTGTCTTGTTAATGGGAATATTCCACACAATCCAATGCGTGAAAGTGCCCATTGGTGCATCAGGATCATCCATTATCAATGCAAGACTTTTTGCATTTGCTGGAACGTTAGAGATTGATAATGGCGGTGAAACGTTACTTCCGTCGCAGGTGAATTCTGATGGTATTGTTCCATTATTTTCAAAAGCAGAGCTTGTTAGAATCATGCTTGTGTTATAATTGATGTGTATAATATTTACTTGTATGAGATACTGGATTCCTTTAACAAAGTCTTCGTCTCCAATACTACCGTCTGCCCACCATCCAGCATTATTTTGTACCCATTTTGGAATGTGTGTTTGGGTACTTGCCATCGTCTCTGTTTTTGGAATTTTGATTATACTCTGCTGTATTAGAAATTCTATTCCTTTGACAAAATCAGAGTCTCCTATCTCTCCTTGTGCCCACCACTTTGTGGTATTCTTTATCCAAGTTGGTATCTGAATTTGGTCTCCATATGATGAATCAAAAGTTATCACAAGACCAAGTAAAACAACAAATGCTAGGCACCAAGTTATCATTTTCATAGAGAAAATGTTCGCTTCTTTTAGATAAAAACTTGCAGAAGACAAATTACAATATTTTAATAGATTCGCAGTTAAAATGGAAACTATGGGAGTTGATGTAATTCGAACAATAAACCGGGTTGGCAAGTGGTCTTTAAACAGAGCTATAGGTAGAAGAAGACCTCTCATTGCAGTTTTCAGTCTCACTCACTATTGCAATTTCTACTGTCCAATGTGCCCTTTTGGGGATTCTGACAAACAAGGACAGCTAAAATTTGCAAGCAAGAACGATCTTACAACTGATCAATGGAAACAGATCTTTGATAAAGTTGCAAAGTACTGCATATGGTGTATCATAGAAGGAGGAGAGCCAACAAGCCGTCCTGATTTCATGGAACTAGTCAGATACCTCTATTCCCTAAAGCTGCCTATCACGTTGATTACAAACTGTTCATTAATTCACACAATTGATCTAGACGAGCTCAAAAAATACATCCAGTTTGTAACCTGCAGTATAGATTCCGTATTTGAAGAGTCATACTGCAAGGTACGTGGTGTAAATTCCCAAATGTATCATAGAATCATGCAAAACCTACGTCTCATGACAGACCATAATGTCCCACACTACTTTAATTCTGTTATCACAAAATTCAACACTAAAGAATTCATAGACAAATCATACTTTGATAAAGCAAAAGAACTAGGAGTCAATTCAGTATCTCTTACTTTTGTTGAAGACAGATCTGATGTCAACTTTTCTCTTCTTCCAGATAGAAATACAATGATACGAGTTTGCAAAAGTGTTCTTGAGCACATACACAGTAAAAGAGATCCACAGCTTATGATTCCACCACAGTACTTTGAGCAGATTATAGAACATGGACGTGGGTTATTCGACGAGTGTGGAGTGTGGAAAAGCATCTTTGTTAACGGGAATGGTACCGTAATGGTTCCATGCTGGAAGTATAATGACCCAAAGAACACGTATAGTCTACTTGATAATACCATAGAAGAAATCTGGAGCGCTCCCCAGTGGGAAATAGCAAAAACATGTCATGACTGCAAGGTGCTAGGGTGCGTATGGTATTCATCACAACCTGTTACCACCTTTGCTCAAAATTACATGCGGGGATTATCCAAGATGATAAGTCAACACACACCTGAAATAGCACAACAAATACAATATTAGTTAATTTCGTAGTTTTCTTTTTGCAACGATTATATCAACTTTGTAATGTAGTTTCAGTCTAGAGTTAATGTTTAACTTCCAAGGAACAAAGCTTGGATGTTTTGTGTTTTGGACAAGTGTAAAGCCCTTCTGTATCAGATTCGATCTTAGAGCGATATCATCAGTCCTAATCTTGACCGAATGTTTCCCTCTTTCAAAATCATAAGGATCCGATAATATGAGGAATTTTCCTGTCTGGATACAAAGTAATTTTAGAAGCTGGGAAGGCTCAATAATATCAAGCAGGTTTAGCGCTACTACGAGATCGAATTTTCTATTCCCAAAAGGATGTGCCAACGAATCAGATACGAAAAAATCGGCATTTTTGATTCCTAACTTTTTTGCCTCCAAAATTGCAAAAAATGATTTATCAATACCGAAAACGCGTTTATACTTTATAGCCATTTCTTTTGATACATTTCCAACCGAGCAACCATGCTCAAGGCCCAGTTTGCCTGGTGGAATTCTTTTAATCACATCCTTCACCCTTTGATAGAATCTAGATTTTGAGCTGTTCTTGTAAGTTCTAACCCAGTTTCTTTCTAACTTTGTAGTATCTTCTTGCACCTTTCTATTTTTTGCAATGATTCCTTGATAAAAGATCTGAGTTGCTCGTTTTTTGATTCAAGCATGAGATGACCGCCCAATTCTGTTCTAATTGAAAAATATGACGGTAGATCCTTGATAAGAAATGGAATCGACGATATTATTGGATATCTTCTCTTACATTGTAAACAGTGGAAAAGTCCTTCATCAACCTCATCTGTTCTTTCAAAAATTTGTAGTTCCAAGGTAGCTTTACAGTTGATACACCTCAGGTAGTCAAGGCAAAACTCTTGCAATATATTGTATGAATCAACGAGACATTAAATCTATAACGCTGATACTTTCTATTCTCGGATCTTACTTTCCTGAAATGGACTGGCATTATACCAGCAGTATCTGAAATAATCAAGACACCATTCATGAAATATAGAATCCTTGCTGTAAAACATTTCTCGCATATCTGCAACTCCATCCAAAGTTGGAAATAAAACACATGCTTCTTTTTCGTTCAAGACCACAACCACATTTGCATTCTTTCTCATTTTGCGTTCAACCAACCCCTTGTCGATTAGTTGCTTTATCCCTAATTTGTCCAGTAATTCCTTTCTCCCTTTTGGTACTATTACTGACTCTGAGAAGATGTAATCGAGCTTGACTCCCTTTCTTACTCTTGCAAGCAGCGGTTCAATCAAGTCAAGTGGAACTTCGGTAAAAAGTTGGCAGATAAATTCATCTGCGTTTTTGTATATTGATTTCCATTGTTCTAGTACCTTGACAAATCCCTTAACTGGCTGGCCTCCTGCTAATGCTCCTATTCTTTGGATGAATTTCATTGGAATGTCGCCAAAATCGTGGTTTTCAAAGTACTTTCTGTTCTTGGATAGGAACAGCAAGGATGGCACCTGCGTACATATGGTCTTGCCGTAGGTCGTAAGGTCATAGTAACCGTCTTTATCCTTTATAACAAGGCCAGCGTCTGCTAATCGCTCAAAATTTCTGTGAACCTCTTGTACTGTTGCATCTAGCTCCTTTGCCATGCTAGAAATCTTGGATTTTTTCTCTAGTAGTTTGAATATTATGTTTAATCTCTGCTCGCTTGCAAGTTCTAGGAAATCGCTTGAGGCGTTTTCGTAGTTGGTTCCCACAAGCCAACTTTATAAGCTATTAATGTAAGTCTTGCGGGTTTTACCACCTGACTGAAATCTGCTATAGATAGGAAGTCTTTATGAAGACAAATACTGAAACGCTCAGATGAGAATCTTATCAAGACAAGATTTTCAGTTAACATAGTTAAGTAATCCATTAAATCAAAGAATCCAAATTAAGATCGATGGTAGAAAACAAAGATATCACAGAGGCCATTCTCGAAGATCTTCTGTCAGATGTGGCAACAAGAAAGATACTAGAGTCGATCAAGACAGAGCCAAAGTCCACAAGCCAGCTATGTGTAGAATGTAACATACCAACTAGTACTGCCTACAGAAAGATGCAGAAATTGTATGATTACAAGGTTATTCGCAAAACTGGAACAATAAATGAGTCTGGCAAAAGACAAACTCTCTACAAGGGTAATAGTGATCTGATTAAACGCGTCCTGTCTTACCAAATCAGTACATGCTAGACTAAAATGTCATTATCAACTTGAGAGATCAGCTAAGCAATTACCACGTTAGCTAACCAGTATATTAGTAATCATTACCAATTACATGGTATAATGAGTAACGATGGCGTACAAAAGGCACTGGTCTGTCTAGCGATAGAGTCAACACTAATTAAAATTGGAAAACCAATCTATGACAAAGTTATACATGACCTAAACGAAAAATATCATTGTTACCTGACAGATTGTTATGAACACCCCGAATATCTTAATGAAGTATTAAAGGGACTATACGGTAATGTTCATGATGTTATTGTTGAATCCATAAAAAAGCAACTAGTAGAATTTTCTACCAAAAAACAGATTGAACGATTCTTAAAAGTTCTAAGTCAATAAGCCCAATATTTGTGAAAGCCGTCATGTTCCGAAGGTTTACTGGTTAAACAATGTCTCAACAACTTGACTGGACCTGAGGTCAATAAGATATGCCTTGTAGCACGCCTGCTAGGACTATAAATAGCTGGAAACAAGATGATATGAGTCTAAGAAGGATCAGTTACCGATGTAAACCTGTTCAGAGTCTCGCGCTCTTTCTTTGATTTTTCCGATTCTATGGGCTTTTTGGCTTCGTCAGGTCTGTTCTGTACTATCTTATAGATTAGTGCTGCCATGAAACTTTCCAGTTCTACCTCTGTCATGTTAAATTTCTTTTGTAGCGGTGCCATGATATGACTTGATATATGTAGCAATGTATCCTTGCCATTTCCTCCACCTTGTTCTGCTCTAGTTACAGCTTCAAGAAGAAGATCAATATTATCAGACTCATACAACGGAATTGGCTTGCCTATGTGGGAGCGGTATTCCAAGTCTACCTTTTGTGCTGCCTCAAGCAGGCTGCTCTTGATGAATTTTCGGTT
>VBPL01000044.1 GCA_005877205.1 Nitrososphaerota archaeon | reverse complement strand
TCAAGCTGCATGTTATAGAGTGTACCATCTTTATTTTTCTCTACCACCTTGTGTTCAAGGATTGATACGTGAAGATGAGTTGCAGACACGTATTGAATATAAGCAAACGCTCCGACGGCAACTATAATAATTAACACTAGAGCAATTTTTGAACCCTTTTTCATGAGAATGACTTGAAAAATTCCTTTTTAGCACGCTTAGGAAAAAAACCCAGATAACTTGTGTAAACTTTTTGATCTATCTTCTAAGCTACTTAGAGCTAACAGAATAAATTAAAATAGAAAGATTGAAAGTCACAAAATGGCCAGAATCAAAATAAAATACGCACAAAATGAGATTGAGATAGAATCTAAGGACTTTTACGTTGATAATCAAAGTGTAAATGAGGTAATATGCAACCTTGCCAGCTTCGTCAAAGATTCCGGTTCGAACGGTAATGTCCAATATGAATACTCCTATGATCGTCCGTATGCTTCACATGCTATGGAGGCCCTAAACATATTGGAAGAAGCAGAGATTCACGAACCTGAATTTGTAAAACCCGCGTTTATAGACAAGAACCAGCTTCCAAACAAGATCAACACTCTAATCGACGACTCTTTCTTTGACCAGCCAAGAACAGTCTCTGAAGTAGTATCTCAGCTGCGTGAGTATGGCTGGGCTACTGTACCACTTGACGTATCCAAAGTTTTGACAAATATGGCGTTCAATAGCAAACTGCAAAAAGACTTGAGGGAAAAACGTAGCTACTATTCTGCTGTCAAGCTGCTGGAAGTTAACTAGACTCGTAGCCACATTTCTTACAGGAATCAAATAGATCGCCTTCCAGATGGTCAAAATGTGCATTGCATTTCTTGCAGGTATGATGCATATCACAATACCCATCGCTTTCAATTACTCCTATCGGGTTAGATGCCAAGTCTGTACTACCGCATTTTATGCAGTGACAGGCACATTGCATATAGCCCATTGAATTTTTACTATTAATAATCTAGTGAAAGTTTAGCCTGTTGTTAAATCGCAACAGTACAAGTGCTGAAATGGGAATAGCCAATGGCACAAAGAGTGGGAATTCTGGTACTACGGTCGTTCCAGTTATCTGTACCGTGCCACTTGAATCAGGCCTCAAGCCTATCCAAACATGTGTTCCATTGTTACGATATTCTGTGTGTAATGTCTTGTTTTCGTTTATTATCACATCATATGGTCCCCACAAAAGTTGTTGTGGCATTATTACAGTAATGAACGATTTGGGCTTGTCAACATTAAAAGCGTATGTCTTTTGTGATTGATCAAAGACATAAGATCCTAGTCCTGATATGGTTCTTATTCCAACATCAAAGCTTTTGTCTTGCCATTGAACATTTTGAATGCTGATAGGCTCATTTATGATATAATCTAAAGTAAATCCGTTACCATGTTGTCTGAGACCCTGCTCTCCAAGATACACCGGCCTGTTGTTGGCCCAGATCACGTCCACTCCTTTTGGAAAATAAAAGTCAGTAAAGGTCGTATCTAATGGTTCGTAATAGTTCCATTCCCACACACCACCCTTATTTGATACAATATTTGGCAAATCATATTTGATGTACGTCACGTTTCGATCCGTTGGCAATAGTAAAACACTCTTAGGCGATCCTGAAAGTGTTGAATATTGAACGGAATTACCATCTTTGTCTACTACAGAAAAATTGGTCATGTTACCGTTGATCGATTGAACTTGTACGGGTTTGATCTTATCTCCCTTAACTACATGCACTACATGGGCAGTGCCACTCTCATCGAGTATAACTTTGAGATCTTCAATAGGACGTTCACCTATTGTTAGTTGTTGACCAAAGACTTGAGTAGTAGAAAAGATTAATCCAGAAATTACTAAAATGCTAAGAATTTTTTTCAACCTGGTCTCCTATTCTGAAATGCTTAGGCGAAGAATCTTTGCTTCCTGATGTGGACAATCGTTTTTGTCTCTTGGTAGATTTACAATCTTGTCTGCTACACCCAGGCCCTCCAGCACCTGTCCGAAGACAGTGTACTGTCTGTCAAGGAATGTGCTATCAGTTGTCACTATGAAGAACTGAGAACCGGCGCTATTTGGATCCATGGCCCTTGCCATTGAGACGATTCCTCTGTGATGAGACTTGGAACTAAATTCAGCCTTTATGGTATAGCCAGGTCCCCCCAAGCCCCATTTACTCTTATCAGATTTCTTGGTATTAGGATCTCCACCCTGAATCATAAAACCAGGAATTATTCGATGAAAAAGTGTGCCATCATAAAAGTTGCTCTTTGCAAGTTTAACAAAATTCCGGACCGTTTCTGGTGCATTATCAGGAAACAACTCAAAGACTATGTTACCAAAATTTGTTTCAATAGTTGCTTTAGACATCTTTTGTCAACTGCTTTATTTATCATAATAACCTTTCTGCATTTTTGTACTTTTTCAGTGGGTTAGCTGAAGACACTAATTCTGTAGCATTCAAAGAGATTAGTTAGATAAAAAGATTTTAGCTGAGCTGGACTCGGACGATAAAAATTCTAAAAAAGTTCAAAAATTATGATACAAACATAAGATTCTAACATTTGGTCAAAATGAAAACCGGCATTTTCACAGATCTAACATTGCTACTAAAAATATAGTAACAGTCTTATATAGAAGATCTGAAAAATAAAAAACGTGAATCGCACTACTCAAAGCACCAATATCAAACAGGCTATCAATGACTTGCTTGACAAAGGCTTAACGGATAAACAAGATATCTACAGCAAAGTTGTAGAAGAGCTTGGTGTTCCAAGACCAACAGTAAGACGAGTAGCAAGGGATCTACGAAATGAGCTTTTACAAAAGATTAAGATTTTGCAGTCTGAGGTTCCAGAATTAGAGGTTACGCAGAGAAAGACTGTCGGAAGCAGCGACTAGCAAAACCCCTCTATTTTTACGACACTAATTTTTAGTTTGATAATTTCCATTACTGTTATATTCTACTGTTTTTGAGATAATTTTATGGGACATATTCCTACAATTGTAGTGGCTTGTCTCGCTTCAGCTCTGAGCGGTTTGTACTTTGTGCTTCCTGATGCCCTACATTTCACCATGACGGTTTTCATATCGGCTGCGTGGTTTCTAGTTGCAATATGCTGGCTGGCTCAAAAGAGTGCTGACTACATGCATGGATCAGGGGGTCATGGCTACGAACACGAGGAAAAAAAAAGCTAACACGTAATATCGGTCGCAGTCAACACACCTTGCAGATAAATTCAAGTGAAATTAACCAAGCAAAGGCTTAGCTCAATGCCGAACTAGATGATCTGATAAGCTCTCTCAAAAACAAAGATGTAGAAATTGAAAACCTAAAGATTGAGATCTCAAGCCTTCAAACACTAGTCCAGATAGAAAAACTAAAAACTGAACTAGCCAACCTAAAGGCACTAGCTGCAGAGGAAAGATCCAAAAATAAGAAGAAATAGCTACTTGCAATGTGGACAGCTATGCTTACCATGATTTTCTTTACATGAAGGACAACTAATGGCTCCTCCATAATGGCAATCACATCTACATCCATCATTTTGTTTTTCTTCTATAATCAATTAATCTGCATCATTAATACGTCATCTTAATATTTAACGATGTAAAATTAGTAGCGTGAAGTATCTAATAGGTACGACATTTGCATTATTCATGCTTGTACTTCCAAGTCTTACTTTACCAGCATCAGAGGGAGTGCAATGGGATCAAAATCTAGTGCCTGAGGAAAATGTTGTTTTGCAAAAGAACATAGTTTACATGCACATTCCTGCAGATAACAAACTGCCATTTGCTTGTGTTTGGGGCGCAGTACAAAATGCAGCTCCTGGTTATCCTGTCATAATTCAGATTTATAAAGATGGAAAGCCAGTATATTTTGTACAAACTGATCTCAAAAGTGATGGCTCTTATGAGCACTATTTTAGAGTTAGAAACGTCGACGGTGACAAAGTAATCAACATCTTTCAGGGAGATTATACTGTAGAAATCTTCAAAGCCGTTATAAAAAACCCATCAGCTGGCATAACTCAAACTTGAAGTTAGTCTAGAGAAGGACGGGCTCGGAGGGCTTCGATCCCTCGACCTGTAACTTAGGAGGCTACCGCGCTATCCATGTTTCGCGTCGTCTAAGACTCTGCGCCACGAGCCCAGAAAAAATCAAACTTTGTAAGCATTTAAGCGTAATCAAGATTTGAGATTATCATTTCACGAATTTGCTTCCAATTAGGATCATTAGAATTATTCCACTTTTCATAGAAAACTACATCCTTGAGACCAAGTCGCGGCAGCCAGCCAGCACTCTCCAGATCAGGCTTTTCTGCAAACTTTGATACATGCCCAAGACACAGGTACGCTACCGGGACAACATGTTCGGGAATATCTAGAATTGTCTTGAGATCATCGTTTGATAGAATGCTTACCCAACCAACACCAATACCTTCTGCCCTTGCAGCAAGCCAAAAATTTTGTATCGCACAACAAACACTGTAGATCCCAGTTTCCGGAATGCTTGTCCTTCCAATTACAAATGGTCCAAACTTTGATGGATCATATGTTATACAGACGTTTACTGCTGAATCTAGGATTCCTTCTAATCTCAGAGAAAGATACTTTGATCTCTTAGGGTCATCAATTAGAGCAGAAGAGCGCATTCTTTCTTGCTCAAATGATTTCTTTACCCTAGTCCGTGTCTCTACATCTTTAATTAAAATAAAGTTCCAAGGTTGCGAGAACCCGACTGAGGGTGCATGATGTGCGGCATTAAGTATTCTTGATAAGATCTTTTCATCTATTGGTTCAGCAGTAAAGTGAGACCTGACATCTCGCCTTGAAAATACCGCTTTGTAAAAGCCATTCTTTTCTTCTGGTGAAAAATCACCAATCATATGATAGTCATTTAATACATTGCATATTATTCTTGTTTTCTTAAACGTTAATAACGTCTACAACAAGGTCGTATTCTATCGGGCCGATCGTCTAGTTGGTTAGGATACCGCCCTGACACGGCGGTGGTCGAGAGTTCAAATCTCTCTCGGCCCATTTCTTTTTATTTGATATAGATGGTAACAAGTCATGATAAAATTCACAATAAGAGAAATTGAATTTCTTCAAGCAAACGAAGGATGTAGGGTTGCAACATGCGCCAAAGATGTACCGCATATAGCTCCTGTTACATATTACTTTGAAGATGGGCACATTTACTTTGCAACTGATTACGACACAAAAAAGTACTCAAATCTCAAAAAGAACAACAAGATTGCAATCTCAGTAGACATTTACTCCCCTACAAAGCACAAAGCTGTGATAGTACAAGGTTCGACTATATTTATCGAGAAAGGTCCTGAGTTCAAACGTCTATACGACATTTTCTACAAAAAATTTGCTTGGGTAAGGGAAAATCCTTGGAAAGAAGGGGAAGCTCCCTTTGTAAAAATCACTCCAAAGACGAAAACCAGTTGGGGTCTTGGCTAACCAAGCGTCAGATCAAAATCTTTTGTTATTAACGTCCAAGCCGATTCTACTGTGGCCTGGCCTTTAGCTTCATATTTTACTGCTTGGCCAGCTGTTATCGCGTCATACTCGTTCGTAATTTTATCAGTATTTACTAGCTCAAACTTGTCAACTAGAGTTACGTTTCCACTGGGAAATAACGCTGGTCTTCCTGCCATTGGGATGTCTTCAACTGTATAATGACCTTCTCCAATCTTGTTTCCGTTTGCATACAATTCATAGTAGATAGTTGAAATCGTGGTAGTAACCGTTGTCGGATTAGTAATAGTCCACTTTACTTCAAGATGCGCGCGTTTATCTATCTTATCAACATCAAGAACTTTTATGCTCACAAGACCGATCTGTACTCTTTGAAGTTCAGGTTGAAATGAATTTGCATAGAGAAGAAAGTAAAGCATCATGACACCAAGACCTGCAAAACATGCAATGATAACTATCTTCCCCTTACTGACCAAATCTAGGAGCTACCGGTTCTATTGAACTAAAAAACCTTCTCAGGTATAGTGCTCAAGTTTTTTGATACGTTGGGTATTCGTTTGTGTATGATACAGTTATTATGAGGCAAGAATTGCCAAAAAGTATGTCATCAGACAGACAAATGTATCCTGCAACATGTGCGGATTGCAAAAAAGAAACACAGGTACCTTTCCAACCAAAAGAAGGAAGACCAGTATATTGTCGTGAATGTTTACCAAAACATCGTGGCGAACGAAGATTTTAAGCTGAAATACGCTTAAACTAATTTTTTATCTTCCAAACCAACGGTAACTTCAGTTTTCAAATCAGAATAGATATTATTTGTTAACTTTGGTATAGATTTATGTCAATTTCCGACGCGCTTATCATGTGGGCGCATCTCGTTTCTGCTTCCATATGGGTTGGAGGTTCAATATTTATCGGAATAGTTCTTGCTCCACTTCTTAAGACAATTTCAGATTCAGTTGAAGGAAGACTTTCCATAATGGTTCGTGTTGGTAGGAAATTTAATAGAATCGCAGTGCCATCGTTAATAATACTGATTGCAAGTGGGATATACAATTCTACTAACCTGCTTGCAAAACCATCATTATTATTTTCAACTAATTATGGGCTGGTTCTTTTAGCAAAGATAATACTTGTAATTATCTTGATCATCACTTTTGCGATACATGTGAGATTAATTAGATCTGAAACACAAAAAAAGATAGAATCAAAAGCGCTCTCGCCTGAACTTTTACAAAAACTCCGTTCAAAAATAATCACACTTGGAAGGATTACGGTTATAGTCTCAGTAGCTATACTTCTTATGGCCGCATTACTTCACTCAGGAGTCTGAGCTACCAGCTATTCTTACCTCAAAACCGTCATCAAGCTTTCCTATACCATACTTGCAACTAGTTATCTTTGAGGCAACAAAGAGGTTAGTTTCCAAATGCTTTGTGATCTGTTTTATTCTGAATATCGATGTTTCATTGATAAGAGAAAGCGGAACCACTAGCATATCAGAAAGACAAAGGTCTGTCCCCAAGTCTGATTGAATGAATTTTTTTGCGACAGATTCACCAATTCCTTCCATTTTTCCTTGATATATTACATCAGAACCTGTGACAGAACTTTTGTCATGTGAAAATACTAGTAATGAACATCCTTTATCGAGCGCGTCTTCTTCCTGTATCAAATATTCGCAGGAAAACCTACTTCTTTCAAGAATTGTTTTTGCTATGTCTACTTCTTTTTCTACTGATTCCTTTGGTATCTTTGAATAAGAACAGAGAATTCTTGCAGATTTAGCAGTACGTTTTAGAAGTGAGATCGGATTCATCTTTTTGCAAGGTGTTATCTCTGTCTCTACCAGGCCTCCACCTTTTGGATAATATCCACGCTTTTTGATTCCAGTTCTAAAATTTATCCCAATTCTAGAAAATGCCTCTCCTAGAACAAACTTTGTGTATTCGGATGTAGGACTCCAGGGAACATCAGTCCCTCCCGTAATTGATAATTTCAAGCTCCTTTTCATAAGCGATACTGCAGGGACAAGTACCTGCAAAATTAACGGAATACTACCCGCTGTTCCTATATCTTCTCTTAGATACATATCTATTCCCTCCGATGGAAAAAATCTAAGAGAGGTAGAGTTTACATGAAGACCTTCTACTTTGGCTTGGCAAATCTCTGATAGAATTTTTACTCCAAGCACGTGTTGGGGTCTTAGTCCAGGAATCTTTCTATTTTTACGAATGTTTTCAATTTCTACTGGTTTTCTAGTAATAGCAGATAATGTAATTGCACTTCGGATAATCTGTCCGCCGCCTTCTCCAAACGCACCGTCTATTCTTATTGGCTCCACGGCGTTCGTTTACTTGTGGAATTTAATTAATGATGGTTTTTGTTAGCAATCGGTAATCGGTCTTTCAGCTTTCTATAAATTATTGCGACAATAGCAGAACCAATAAAAGTTGCACTCCAGTATAACCACAGATCACTTATGGCTCCAGAAAATATAGCTGGAGCAAGAGAGCGAGCGGGATTCATAGAAGCACCTGAGATGAACGATAGACAGAAAACGTCTAAACCAATTACAGAACCTATTGTAATCCAGCCAATACCCCTCAATCCGTTTGTATGTATCACTATCATAACCATTCCCATCAAAAATACTGTAGCTAGAACCTCAACACCAAAGATTAGCGAAATTGGATAAGAATAGTTAGGAAAATTAGCACCTAAATTTGCCTCTGTTCCAATAACATATTTTACAAACACAGTTCCTAATAATGCTCCAATAATTTCTGCCGTAAAATAAAGAGGAAATAATCGTACTGAAATATGTTTTGTAATGAGAAAACCAACAGTTACAGCAGGATTGAAGTTAGCCATAGAAATTTTAGCAAATCTAAAGATCATAACAGCTGCCCCAATGGCAGGGGCAAAAGCCATGAAACCTAAACCTAGAGACCCACCTAGCTTTGCATCTAAAACTATAGAACCTGTAGCACAAACGACTAGGACAAAAGTGCCAATAAATTCGGCAATAAACTTCCTTTGATTAATAGTTAGAAAATCAAATCTCAAGACTTTGTATCAGTGTTTGAATACACTTAAAGGCTATTTTCTAATATTACGTCTCGCACTGTTTCTACTTCATTGAATATTATACCAAAATCTCTAGACTAGCAGTAGCAGCTTAGCTAACCAATTTGTGTAACTTGTGATGGTTTTTTAAAGAAGTGCAGCGAAGTCTGGGGAGTGAATGGTCTTCTAATTGGTAGGTTTCAACCGTTCCATAAAGGACATCTAGCAGCCGTCGATTTCTGCCTGTCAAAAGTTGAAAATCTTTGGATAGGAATAGGAAGTTCAAATAAGAGTAATGAAAAGAGAAACCCTTTCACCGCAGATGAAAGAAAGGAAATGATTCTTTCTTCAATTGATTCTGATAAACAAAAGCGGATCAAGATATACTACATACCAGACATCAACGACCATGACAAATGGACATTCCACGTAGATTCTATTGTACCAAAATATGATGCGGTATTCTCAAATGATGATTTTACCATTACTTTATACAAAAAAAGAGGAATCAATGTATTAGAAGTGCCTCTCCTGCAAAAAGATAAGATTTCAGGCACCAACATTCGTGAAATGATATCTTTAGGCAAAGACTGGTCGGATCTTGTTCCACAAGGAACCAAAAAAGTCCTACTAAAGATTAATGCCAATGTACGGCTCTCCAAGATTCTGTAATTATAAATAATGGGTGCTAATCGTAAAGATTGGAGAATTTATTTGGAATATTTAGTAATGCTTCCTGGGCCAACAAATGTTCCGGAAAGAGTAACACGAGCTATGTTTACTCACATGATAAATCACAGAAGCAAAGATTTCGTAAAGTTATACACTGATGTTGTTGAAAAGACGCAAAAAGTATTTGATACTAAGGGCGATGTGGTAGCGCTCAGCGCGTCGGGTACAGGAGCAGTTGAGGCATCTGTTGTAAACATGATCAAAAAAGGCGATAAGGTAATAATCCCAGTCAACGGCGAGTTCAGCGGAAGGCTTGCAACCATGCTAGAATGGCAAGGTGCAAATGTGACACGACTTACCACACCATTTGGACAAAATGCCAGTTTTGATCAAGTAAAAGAGGCCTTTGATAACAACAAGGATGCCAAGGCATTCTATGTGGTATGGAACGAAACCTCGACAGGTACGATGGTCAAATATCTTGACAAGGTTTCAAGTCTTACCTCAAGAAACGATTCATTCTATGTAGTAGATGGGGTATCAATCCTTGGTGGCGAAGAATTCCATATGGACAAGTGGGGAGTTGATGTGTGTGTCACAGGAGCACAAAAGGCACTTGCAGCCCCGCCAGGAATCTCACCAATAGCCGTGAGCCCAAAAGCAAAGAAACACATGATTGCAAACCCGCCTCCGTCATTCTACTTTAACATGGCAAGATACTTCAAGTACTATGACGACAACAAGGAAACGCCATTTACCCCAGCATTGCCATTACTTTATGCGTACAGAGAGGCACTTGACATTATCTTAGAAGAGGGAATGGATAACAGAGTAAAAAGACACAGAGTTTGCTCAGACGCACTTTACAAAGGGCTTAGCGCTTTAGGTCTTACACCTTTTGCAAATGAAGACGCTCGCTCTACAGTTGTAATTGCACTAAACTATCTTCAAGGACTTGATGACAAAACATTCAGAGGCACTTTATCTGAAAAGTTTCGAGTTCTTGTTGCTGGCGGCTTTGGTGATCTCAAAGGCAAAGTATTCAGAGTTGGATGCATGGGTGAAGTTGGAAGATACCATGTTATGAGAACCATATCAGCGATAGAATCAACACTTGACATGATGGGATACAAAACAAATCCAGAAGCGCTCAAAGTAGCTGAAGAGAAACTAAAAGCACTTTGATTTCGTGTTAACTTAATATAAGGAACTAAAAGGATCGATGACGTTGGCTTTCCAGAAAGGTACCTTGGTTTTGGTTGATTACACTGCAAAGGTAAAAGACATAAGTGATATCTTTGAGACTACAAGAGAAGCTGATGCCAAATCAAGTTCAATTTATGATGCAAATGTCAAGTATCAACCAAGGTTGATAGCAGTAGGAGAGTCGTGGGTCCTCAAGGGACTAGACGATGCTCTTCTTAATGCAAACGTCGGTGACAAGCTAACAATCGAAGTTCCACCGGAGAAAGGATTTGGAACAAGAGACCCAAGCAAGGTTCGAATGATTCCTTTACGAAAACTCGGTGATGATGCAGAGAAAGTTTCTGTTGGCGACGCTATAGAGATTGATGACAAGACTGGAATTATCAGATTTATCGGTTCAGGTCGAGTCCAAATTGATTACAACCATAGATTTGCAGGAAAGACAATTGTCTATGATCTGAATGTAATAAAATCACTTGATACTGATCAAGACAAGATAATGGGACTGCTCAAACGAAGATTCCCACTTGATGAATCAAAGCTCAAGTTTGAGATAAAGGGGACACAAGTTGATGTAACAATTCCAGAAGAAGCAATGATGATGGAAGGTCTGCAGATCGTAAAGCGTGCAATTGCAAATGAGATCTTCAAGTTTGTAAATAAACTAGATAATGTCAACTTTGTCGAGACCTATAGCAAGGCAAAACAAGAACCACCGCAGGCAAAACCAGCAGAACAAAAGGTAGCTGAAGCAAAGCCTGCACAACCAAAAGCAGCTTAAACTACAATACTCCGGTACTTTTTGCTAGAGCAATAGCCTTTTCTTTGTTCATCTTAACCTGGCTTAGAATAGTGTATCTTTCTGGTCTTAATGACTGAGCAATAGTGAGTGCTTTTGCAAGAGTTCCAGAAGAGAGGCCAATATCTTTTGCGGTTGTAGGAGCACCCACATTTTTTAACATTTGAATAATCTTCTTCCAGTCCTGACCCTGAAGCTTTGCAATCAAAATTGCACCAATTCCACACTTTTCTCCATGTAATCCGATACCTGGCTCAAGATAATCAACAGCATGAGAAAAAAGATGCTCTGCCCCAGAACAGGGTCTGCTACTTCCAGCAATACATGCAGCTACACCTGAACTAATCAATGCCTCCACAATCATTCTTACATCCGGTTTTCTCTTGAAATTTTTTGAATTATCGATAACTATTTTTGCACTCATAGAAGCCAAATTTGCTGCATAAGTTCCAAAATACTCGCCAACATTATCTCTTGCAAGCTCCCAATCCCTGACAGCAGTTACTTTTGCCATAAGATCACCACAACCGCTTGCAAGAAGTCTTCTTGGCGCCTTCTTGAGAATTTCGATATCAACAAAAACCCCAAGTGGAGCTGTTGCAATTATCGAATATGGTTTGTCTCCGCGCAAAGAGACAAAAGGACTTGCTATACCATCGTGTGATGCTGAAGTTGGAATACTGACAAATGGTTTTCTTAATGTGAATGCAATCATCTTTGCAATATCAACAGATCTTCCACCACCAATTCCTAGTATCAGATCGCTTTTGTCCTTCTTTATGTCCCGAAGAATCTTTTCTGCAGACTTGATATCGTTATTTTTGCTAAGATGCCAGACGTTTTTTATTTTTGAGTCAGAAAGCGAAGAAGCAACTTTCTTGTATGTGATCTTTCTTACTTGGTCGCCTGAAACAACAGAGACTTTTTTTGGATTAGAAAGACCTACTAGAAAGTTTCCAATGTCACTTATGTTTTTTTCACCAACGACTATCTTTCGTGGTAATTCCATTACATGAGAAGGCATGGATTGAACTTGGAATCTCCTTATTTATCGATTATCCCTCATAATACAAAGTTATTTAAACCGGTGAAAACTAATCCAAAGGTATCTCTAGTTAGGGAGAATGTTATTTGTCAGACTATATTGAACAACACACACTTCATGGAACAACTACCGTAGGAATCACCTGTACCGATGGGGTAGTCTTATGTGCAGATATGAGAGCAAGCGCAGGTTATTTTATAGCAAATAACAATACAATGAAGATCCAAAAGATAGACAATCATGCAGGCATGACAATGGCAGGCGGTGTTGCAGATGCACAGAACATCACAGACGTACTACGATACCACTCTAACATCTATAGACTAGAAAAACAAGAGTATCTACCAGTACAATCAATCGCAAGACTTGCATCGCTGATCTTCTTCCAAAATAGATACTACGGGCTTATTGCTGATATCTTGGTGGGAGGATACGACAAGAAAGGTCCATCTCTTTACAACATCGATCCGTTTGGCTCACTTGACAAAAAGAAATATGTGACAACAGGAAGCGGTTCACCAGTAGCATATGGTCTCCTAGAAAGTGAGTACCGAGATGGCCTTACCGTTGAAGAAGGAAAAATAATTGCCCTAAGAGCTGTAAAAGCTGCAATAACAAGAAACATTGGAACTGGTGACGGAATAAACATCGCAACTATAGACAAACAGGGATTTCGGCTCTTAACAAAAGAACAGAAAAAAGCTATCATTACGCTTTAGTGATTTAATGCAAAGAAAAACACAACAACGTGAACTATCTCCAACCCCGAACATCATGGGAACCATACTGCAGAGTATCCCCAAAGAAGCTGATGTTACAAAGATAGATTACGAAGGACCTAGGATTGCAATCTATACCAAGAATCCAAGATACCTAATGGAACACAACGAAGTAATTTCAAACATGGTCAATGTCATAAAAAAAAGAATCGTAGTAAGAACTGAAGAATCAATAAGAAAGGGCGAGGAAGAATCAAGACAGATTCTCACTCAGATGCTACCAAAAGATGCTGACCTGCAAAGCACATTCTTTGATACCGCAACAGGCGAGATGACAATTGAGGTAAAACGTCCTTGGCTTCTAAACAACCCTGAGGTCTTCAATATGACAGATCTTGTCTCAAAGACAGGCTGGAGGATTAGAATAAGAAAGGCCACCAGTGGTCAATCCCAGACTATTCAAACTATAAACTATAATCTGAAAATATCCTCTTCTGAACGAAGCAAGCACTTGCGGCAGGTAGGCGAGCAGATCTTTAGGCCAAAGCTTTCTGAAGACGCCGAAGTTTCTCTTATCACATTAGGTGGATTCAGCCAGGTAGGTAGGTCATGTATGTTATTGACTACACACGAGTCAAAGATTTTGATTGATTGTGGTGTAAACCCAGGCGCTAGAAGCCCCATGGAGGCCTTTCCACGCCTTGATTGGGCAAACATTACGCTAGACGAATTAGATGCGGTTGTAATCAGCCATGCTCACTTGGATCACACCGGCTTTTTGCCAGTTCTCTTCAAGTATGGCTACAAAGGTCCCGTTTACTGTACAGAGCCTACTCTACCCATGATGAACCTGATTCAGCTTGATGCAATCAAGGTTGCAGCAGCACAAGGCAGGGTTCCATTATACGCTGAAAGAGATGTCAAGCAGGTTATGAAACAGACCATATCACTATCATACGGTACTGTTACTGATATCTCGCCTGACATTAAACTAGTATTTTCAAACGCAGGCCATATCCTAGGTTCTGCTACCTGTCATTTTCACATTGGAAATGGCAATCACAATTTCGTCTACACGGGCGATCTAAAGTATGGCAAATCCATGCTATTTGAGAGTGCATCATGGAATTTCCCAAGAGTTGAAACATTACTAATTGAAAGTACATACGGTGCAAAAGAGGACATTCAGCCAACAAGAGAAGAGGTGGAAGGTGCGTTTACCAAGTCAGTAAACGAGACACTACGAAATGGCGGCAAGGTCTTAATTCCAATTCCTGCCGTGGGACGAGCTCAAGAATTGATGATGGTAATCAATCAATACATGAGACAAGGGCAATTGATGGAAGCGCCAGTCTTCACGGAAGGAATGATCTCAGAAGCAACTGCGATCCACGAATCATATCCAGAGTATCTTGCACGTGACTTGCGACAAAAGATCTTGGAAACAGATGAAAATCCGTTTGATTCTGAATATTTCACAAATATTGAACACCCAGATGCAAGAGAAGAACCATTGCGCGAAGGACCGTGCGTTATCATGGCAACTTCTGGTATGCTAGAAGGCGGACCTGTCCTTGAATATTTCAAAAATATTGCACCGATTCAGAAAAACAAGATCTTGTTTGTATCCTATCAGGTAAACGGAACTTTGGGAAGAAGAGTTCTTGATGGATCAAGACAAGTATCCGTAATGGGCAAGGAAGGAAAAATAGAGGTGATTAACATCAACTGTTCTACAGAAAAGCTAGATGGATTTAGTGGTCATAGTGATTATAATCAGTTGATGTCATATGTCCATAGACTAAGACCAAAACTTAGAAGAGTAATTGTAAATCATGGTGAGCGAAGAAAGTGTGAAAACCTTGCTAGCTCAATTCATAGAATGTTTAGAATACAAACAACCTGTCCACAAGTTCAAGAAGGTCTAAGATTACTTTAGATCGTACTCTGCTCGCCAGATTTTCACACCAGCGGGAGTAACAATGATTCTTTCCTCGCCAAGTCTTGCAATGTCTGCATCTGCACTTTTTGCAATGTTGTAGATTTCCTCGACTGCTTTTCTGAGCTCATCCACATTTTTTTGTGCAAGCGGTGTCACTCTTAGAACCAGAATCATCCCCTTTTTGATATCTTCTTTTACACTATGGATATCGCTATAGTCCCTCAGTGTTATCGCCTTAAGGTAGGTGGGAGTCTTCTGTGTCTGCATATGATGGATATGCAAGTTACTCCCTCAAAAAGTCTTGCTAGTCAATTGCAATTCACAGACTAGGTTGTGCAGCTAAATTCTGTACTGGAGGTACTCTGATTCGGCAACTGGATATACTAAAAGCTCCGGTTTTGTATCCCCTTGCTGGATAATTACTACCCCAGTTGTATCCTTTGGTGCATCAGAATAACGCAATGTGATAGCTGCTGCTAATTTCAAATTCTTTTCAGAATGATCTCCTCTGAACAATGATGTCGGCCCTACATGATCTTTAGTCTCAATCAAGATATCACCATCCAATGCTAACGATTGCAGCATTTCATTTTCATCTTTGTTTCTTCCAACAACTAATTTTGTTTTGGAATTAAATCTGAAATGTCTTCCAATTTTCAGAAGATCGATATCATTTGTAGTAGGAGTTTCGATATATCTGAAGAGGTCTTTTGCTCTGATAGCAAATGCTGGATCTGTTAAAAGACAACCTCCACCTGCGTTTGGTGGATTTTCAAAACCAAATTCTTTTGCTAGTTTCAGCTGCTCTTTCCTTGACCTACCTCGAATCATTCCAAGACTTTCTCTTTTTATCAGTCCGCTCATCTCTGGTTCTGTTGGGGGTAACAATGCAGCTGAGAGTGGTCGGACTATCTTTCCTTCAAGCCCTGATTCTTTTTCAATAGTTCTCAGAGCAGGTCCATGTTGACTCATTGGTCGCTGTCCCAGAACCTCGCCTGATATGATAAACTCTGCACCGATCTCTTCCATTACTTTTTTACCAGCCTTGAACATCATTGCCCTGCAATCAATACACGGATTCATGCCAGAACCATATCCATGTTTTGGATGTTTGAGCATCTCTATGTAGTCATCACCAAGATAGACTGTTTTGAGATCAACACCTAGCGTATCTGCTGTTTCTCTTATTTCAAATCCACAACCCCTTCCGCAATCAAAATCACAAAATGGAGTCTTAATTGCAACAGCTGTGACATCAAAGCCTTGGTTCTGCATCATTTTCACAGCTAGCCTACTATCAAGTCCTCCTGACAACAATGCTACAACTTTCTTTTTCTCTTCCACGAAAACAGACAATCTGATTCCATTATCTAAACCTTCCAGCAAGTATAAAATAGCAAATGATAAGATCTTTGGTAATGCAAAAGCGCCAAAAGAATCTGCTCAAGTTCTGCAATAAGCTGGGATGCGACACTTTGGTTGCCTTTGAACCTGAGAATCTATTTTACATGACTGGATTTTGGGGTGAGGCAATTGGCATACTAGACAAGAGTGGTACCACTATCATATCACCTGAGCTTGAGATGGGACGAGCAAAAGAAGAATCTACCAATTGTGAAATAGTAAAATCTCAGCGTGGAAAGGGCTCGCTTGCGACCCTTCTAAGACTACTCAAGGGAAGAAAGGTATGCACAGATAGTAATAGTTACAGTACTATTGAACACCTCAAGAGGTCCCTTCCTGTAGTAAGATCGTCTACAGACCCTTTTTACCGCGTGCGAGAGGTAAAGGACAGCCACGAGATTTCTATACTAAAAAGGGCATCTTCGATCCTAGATGAGATGTATGAGATGTGCGTAGACGAGATAATAATAGGCCAGTCTGAAGCAGAACTGCAGACCATATTGATGTCGTATGCTATAGAACGAGGTATGTTTGCAACAGGATACAAATCTACTCTAAATCCGTTGATTATAGCTGGTGGACCAAACAGCGCACTTCCACACGCACAGGTAACAAGTCGAAAATTCAAGGACGGTGATATGATAGTAGTTGATCTTACTTTACGATACCAGGGATACGTCTCTGATGCAACAAGAACATTTGGTCTTGGTTCCATTTCTAAAGAAGAAAAAAAAGTCTATGATATAGTACAAAAGTCACAGGCAGCTGGACTGAAAGCCGTAAAACCATATGTCTCTTGTAAATCAGTAGATGATGCTTGTCGTAAAGTAATTGAAAAGAAAGGATATGGCAAGTACTTTATTCATTCAACAGGCCATGGAATAGGTCTTGAGGTACACGAATTACCAAACTTGGGACCAACAAGTAAAACAAATCTTGCAAAGAACATGACAGTAACTGTGGAACCTGGAATATATCTTCCAAGAAAGTTCGGAGTGCGAATCGAAGATTCTGTCATAGTAGGAAACAAACTAGACGTCATGCACAAATTCACAAAGGAACTGATTGTAATATAAAAAGCCCTTGTCAGTCATGAAAAGATCGTAATAAGATTATTTTTTCGTATATGTATTAATCTTGGTCAGACATTTAGATTTAATCCCGTATCTGAATTAGGAATTATGCTTGAGGGCGCAAGACAATTTGTGAAAAATGAATACCTAGATGTAACTAAGAATAACCGTTGGATTGTCATAAAAGACAACTCGATTAGAAAACTCGTTTTAGAAGCATTTGGCGATGACGATAAAAAAAAGATCCTGATTGCAGTATTGGGAGAGCCTATGATAATCTCAGATATACTGGATACCTGCAAGATTGCTCATACGTCAGGGTATAGGAAAATGAGATCACTAATTTCCACAGGTTTACTGGTATCTCCAGATGAAATCGATCAAAATGGGAGAACAGTCAGAAGATACAAATCATTAATTGAGGATCTGAAGATTGATATAAAAAAGAACAAAGTAATTGTCAGGGCCAAGTTTTCAGCAGAGTTGTTAAACTATGCCGCTCGTGCTCAATCTGCTGATCCCACCTTTGTTGAAGCTGAATAAAAGCTAGTTAGATTTTTTAATTTTTAGTTAACGATTTTTTTTGATAAAAATAATACCGGAATTATCGCAATTACTAAAACAAGTGCTGAG
>VBPL01000097.1 GCA_005877205.1 Nitrososphaerota archaeon | reverse complement strand
TTTTAATATGGTATTGAGGTGCTCTTCAAAGTTTAAATCGACATTTTTTTCGTTAATAGATTCTAAACTTTCCTGAAGTAAGTTATACAGACTTTGGAAAATTTGCTTCTCCTGTGAATTTAGCCTTGCCTCATCAACAAAATACAAGTAACTTGCCTTTTCACTGTTGTAAAGTATGTTTACGTAGCTAAATGGAGGTAACAATGGATACTTGTTTACTACCTCGTATCCAATTGGCATTTGAATTTGAGTTTCGTCGACGAGTTCCTGACTTAGAAAACTATCTGATTGTTGTTTTTTCTTATTTTCTTTCATTTAATCACCAAAAATAAAAAATTAAGGTTGTAGGGCATTGTAGACCCCCTACTTGGCTGCAACAGTTACTGATACTGGCGATCCTACTTTGCCTGCATACACGGCTACACTACTTGCCGAACCTGCATCTACTGATGTCAATAGATTATTTGGCACCTTAAAGTAGATGATTGCTTTTGCACCTGGGGCCAGAGATACTGGTCCACTTTGCTGAGTAAAGCAAAGACTTCGTAGTCCAGTAGTCAGCTGAATGATCAAGTTGGTTTGACTTTGTGCGCATTCACCAACGGCTGGATAGCCCATACTTGTGCCATTCTTCAATCCTCCAACTTGTGCAGTGAGCATTGAGGTATAGATCAACGCAGATTGGTACTGGGTATTAGTCAGTGCAGATTGATTTGTATCTGCATACCAGCTTGCGTATGGTACTGCTTGACCACGAACTTGTATTTGATCGACTGATAACAGTTTGTCTCCACTGTTTCTAACGTCGAATGCACCCCATGCCCAACCAGAGCTGAGTGTAGAGTCTACCCACACCTGAGTACCTGTGGTGGAAATTGATTCGCCTGATGCGTTTGTTTGGAAAAGGCTTGTACCGTATAATACAACGCCTGTTCCCAGAACTACCGATGCCACCAGGATAATCATTGTGGTTAGTACAGTACTTATTGCCTTTCTGTTCTTTGTTCTTGGGAACATATCTGATTACCAGAATTGGGTGCGACAGGAATATCTTCGCTAGTGTGTATCTAGAAATTACACATCGATAGCTACTACCTTGTAGGCAGTAACAAACTTGGTAACAAGTTGCTTGAGGTCAGTTCCTCTTGCGCTATTTCTGAATTTTCTTGATATTGCCTTTGTAACGCCTATTCCCACAAGGGTTATTCCATGCATCTCAGTCTTTTTGATAGTCTTTGTGAACGCCTCATGAATTCTATCGTATCCTGATGGGTGGCCATCAGTTACAACAAAAATGTATTTTCTCTCTCTTGGATCCTCGGTAAGAATCCTTGCAGATAATTCTATGGCGTCTGGAAGCAACGAGAGTCCGCCATTTGTTATGGTTCCTATCCTTGCTTTTATCTCTTGATTGAATTTTTCCTTAAAGTCTTTAACAATATTGAAATTGTTGTCAAAACTATAAAGAGCCCATGCATCTTGTTTTCCTGTCAATTCATTTGCTGACTCGGAAACACATACTGCAAATTCCTTCAATCTGTCAAATCTCAATTCCATGCTAGCACTTTTATCAATTAGTATGACCCAAGCTTCCTCACCTCTTCTAAGCTCATCTCTTTCAAAAATTTCGGTTGTTTGACCCTCGGATGCTACAGCCTGGATTGCCATTTGCATATCGATGTAACCTATTTGATCTATTTTGGGATCGTCTGTCAGGTTTGCTATCAATCTTATTTGCTGTCTTATTCTTCTTAACATTGGCAGAGTGTTTGCCTTTATTTTTTCATAAGCCTGAACATTACCTGCGGGTATAACTATCGAATCAAAATTAAGACCTTTTAGATGCTTTTTATATCTTTTAAGAATTTTGTTTCTTTGTTGTTCGTGTGTTTCCCATAGTGAATCAAGTTTTTGTGCTTGTGCTTCAAATGCTCCAGATCTTTCTAACTTGATTCCATTATCTCCCACCTTTGGAGACCACAAGACCTCATGATGTTCTTGAAAAGGAAGGAGGGGTCTTTCAAGTAGCTCTCTATTCTGGTAAAGAAAGTCGGCAATTGACAATAATTTCTTTTCGTAACCATCTTTTCCTATACTTTCAGCAATCTCATCGCGTAGCAAAGAAATTTTTGTGCTCTCATTTTGATCCTGAAATCTCTTACTATATCTTGGATTCTTTGATGAGTGAGACTCGTTGCTCTTTGTCACTTCAAGTAGCCTGGTTTCTATTGCGCTCATATTTTGCCATATTGCTTTATCTTTGTGACGTAGATATCTTTCAGCGGAAATATCTTCTATGAAATCTATCACCTTCCAGCACGTATCCGCGGTCTTGTTTTTTCTCCATTTTTCATATTTTGCATAAGACGCCACGGCGGCATGTGATGATAAATGGTATAATGTCGCCAAAAACAGCGACCACATATCCTTTCTTCCTTCTGGGTTGTTCTCAAACACCATGCCTTCGTACACATACTGCTTGCCCACAAGTTTTGGCATAGGAATCACCATTACTGGTTCTTGAAGCAAGTCTATCAACGGATATTGAACATCACGCGAAAAAATTATCCCTACATCTTCAGCTCTAACATCTGAAAAGCCGTAGAAAGTCTCATATACAAAATCATAAAAATTGTCACTATCAGATATCATTGTGCCTCAGCTATTTTATGAATTATCTTTCTTACCATCCCTTGAATCTCAATATCGTCACTTGTGAGAGCAATTATGGTCTCTTCTGCCGCGTCATACAACTGAGTTCCGTCAGATACCAGTTTTGCCCAATTCAATAAATCCCCAATAGAAGGACCGTATGGGAGCTCTCCTCTCTGCCTCCCGTCTAGCTACACCAGCCTTCTTTACCACTAGATCAATTTCTTTCTCATCAATCTTGGCTCCAACGCTCATGTAATCAAAGTTCAGCCATACGCTCATTCTTCATCTCATTGCTGCGTTGATAGGCTTTGTGCCGGCAAATTCCGACGATACGGGGTTCATACTAATTATCAAGAACGCATCCTTGTGACGTTGTATAATCTCGTTATCTTTCTCTGTGAGGACAAGATGGCCTCGTTGGTCTAAAATTGGATTAAGTCTTGTAGCAATATCCTGTTTCATCATGTTAGCTTCGTCCAAGTATAGAATGCCACCGTGTCTACACCATGAAGTTATCAGACCATCAATCCAGTTTTCTTTTCCTAAACCAACATATCTTCCAAAAAGATCGAACACCGAAGTTTGCAAACCACAGTTAATTTCCCACAACGGAAGACCGGCAAGCTCTGCAACAAGATACACGATGTGAGTCTTGCCAGTACCACTTGGTCCAATAAGAGCACATTGCTTAAAAAAAGCAAGAGATCTAGCTATTCGTTCCACGTACCTTTCACCATTATCAAGATATGCAGGTGTATCTTTTGGTACGAGCTCTGCAATTTCTGGAGCAAAAGTGAATTTTGTCGAGTCTAAATATTTTTTGACATCGTAATTTTTTGATAAAATATGAGTGTTTCTCTTGAGTTTTGACATTGTAACATTAACACTGAATTTTTCGTTAACGACTTTTGAGGTACTTGTCTCTTTAATTCGTGAATCTAGCTCTTCCGTTAAATCACTCACTATATGAGTAGTTATGACACCCGTTTAATCGTATAATATGTACCAATGTAATACAGACAGGATCTTAAGTCTAGTTCCTAGACATAGAAATACAATGAGCTTAAAGGTTGACATTGGATCACTTACTGTAAGCAAGCTAAAAAGCGATGTACCCTTTGAAAAGTATAACATTGATGTATCAATCGACGAGGTAGAAAATAACGAAACTGGAATCAAGCTCAAGTACAAGTTTGTATTACTTTCTACTCCCACCAACTCAAAGATAAGCGTGGAAGGAATTGCATCAATACAAGGTGATGAAGCCGCAGTAAACAAGTACATAGAGCCTGATGAAAAAAACATTCCAATGGCAGTCAATTTGATATATCAAGAACTCTTTCCGCTGTTTTATGTAGTAACAAAAAGTGTTGGAATTCCTTGTCCAGCATACAAGATCTCACAAATTTCGGCAACAGTTCCTTCACACAACAAAACTCCAAGTCAGGTACCTGCAGAACCACAAAGTGTAGCTCAAGAAACACCACATGCAGCTCAGGAAACACCACAAAGTGTAGCTCAGGAACAGCCTATGGAACAAATCCAAGAAAAGCCGGCTGAACAATCAGAAGTGTTTGAAGAATTAGAACAACTTGTAGAAGGACGAAATGTAAGTCCAAATTAGTTACATACTCGGCAATAAAGAGGCTTCACGGTCTATTCTCTATCATGGTACTTGTAAGGAATAAGCGCCGAGCTCTAAGCACGGTTGTCACTACTACTATCATGTTAACTGCTGTAGCTGTCATAGGTGCAGGAGTTGTGGCATGGGCTAATACCAATTCAAGAACTTTTGAAACCATCTTGGTCTCATCTTCTGCAGACAAGCTTAACAAGATCAATGAAATGCCAAAAATTGAAAATGTTGTTTTATCCACAGCCCCCGTTAATATAAACAAAATGAACATAACAGTGTCCAATGTCGGTACTATTGGATTTAATGTAACAAACATTAAGGTAAGTAGCAGTGGCAATTGTGCAACATATCCTACTTATTCAACTGCTTACAATGATCCAACATGTCCTAATAGCGGTATTACATCGTGCGCACCTAGTACTTTTGATTCTAGCTGTAAAAGCATAACACCAAAATCATCCCGGTGGTACCTTGTCATATACCCCCCCGGGGGCACTGGTGTACTAACTGATATTTCGGTAACGACAGACAGAGGCACAACGGTTACAACACAGGCGATAAAATAATGAAAGCCAGGCGAGGAATTAGCAGTGTAGTAGGAGCAGTTTTT
>VBPL01000019.1 GCA_005877205.1 Nitrososphaerota archaeon | reverse complement strand
GGAATGAAATTTGCCATTTTGCATGTGGAAGATATCTACACTTTCGATAAGAATTCCACTGCAAGAAGTGTTTATGGTACAACAGATCCCAAACACCCTGGGGTGGAAAAGACAATGCAAATGAAGGAATTTCTTGTAGGAGGAAAAATTGATTATATCAATAGACCTGAAGAAACACTAATCCGGAGGTATAGAAAGAGCCCACTTGAAACAAGATCTGCATTTGAAAAGGCCGGCTGGAAAACGATTGTTGCATTTCAAACAAGAAACGTACCGCATGTTGCTCACGAAATGCTGCAAAAGGCTTCGCTAAATACGCATGACGGACTTTTTGTTAATCCACTCATTGGAAAGAAGAAAGCTGGAGACTACAAAGACGAGGTGATTGTTGTTTCCTATGAAGTTTTAATCAAACACTATTATCCTCAAAACCGATGTCACCTTGCAACACTTCATACGGAGATGAGATATGCAGGCCCAAAAGAGGCCATACATCACGCCATAATGAGAAAGAATTTCGGCTGTACTCATATCATAATAGGTCGTGACCATGCTGGTGTTGGAAATTATTATGATCCTTTTGCGGCCCAAAAAATATTTGATGGCTACCCTGATATCGGTATAGAACCGATCTTCTATCCTGCTTTTTTTTACTGCAAAAAGTGTCTATCATTTGCTAGCGAAAAAAACTGTCCACACGGGTCAGAATTTCAAGAACAACTTAGCGGAACCAAGCTAAGAACCATGATCATTGAAAAACAAAACCCATCTGAATACATGATTCGTCCTGAGGTATCCAAGATACTTTTGAGCTGGGATAATCCCTTTGTTGACTAGATTTTTATTGAAATGAGATCAGCTCATTCCATGAGGAGTCTTGTACTAGTTGTATTCTTGTTAGGGAGTACATTTCTGCCTGCTTATGCACAACAGCCTACCATGAATAAATCTGAAAGATATGATGTCGTTGATGTATCCTCTGATGCGTTTAATGTTGTAAAGAACAATGCTACGGTCTTTAAACTGCCTCACGAACATGTTACCAACTGGCAGATTGAAATAGAAAATAAACTCAGATATGCAAACCCGGACGGCAATGCAGTAATCAGGCTATATGAGGATCTTGCCAAGCAGAAATTCATTGAGGTTGGCATGGGAAGCCCACCTGATTACAAATTCTGGGCAGCCGTCAATACTCCTGAGGACGGATACTTTGCAGTTGGGCCACCCCTAAAGCAAGGCTGGAATCCTAGTAAAGTTGTGACAATAGCTCACTCAAGTAATAGCGGACTTTCTGTAAGTGTAGGTCAGAAAGTAGTGGTTGAGAACCTGGATATCGCAGGCTTTACAGTCAGAGACTTTACAGTTTATGGAATGGATTCTACCTTGGATCCACCTGCTATAAACTCCGGAAGTCTTACCCTGAGTGTCATCTCAGGAAATCCTGCAGACAATCCAATATTTTACATGCCTTTCATAGTACTAAGCGGAACTGTGGCGCTAGTTGTTGTACTACTGAAAACTAAGAAGAGACTCTAGTTCTGTAATAATTACAGCCCTTCTTTATCTGGCAGACATCACACATTGGAGAGATTGGCTTGCAGATATTTTGACCGTACATGACAAAAATATCATTTATTCTGATCCAGTGTTCTTTTGGAATCTTTTTTACAAGCTCAAGCTCCGTTTCCTCTGGAATCTTTGTCTGAACAAGTCCAAGTCTGTTGGAGATTCTATGGACATGCGTGTCCACAGGTATTGCAGGCTTGTCAAATGCGTATACCAGTACGCAGTTAGCAGTCTTTCTTCCCACCCCTGGCAGCTCAAGCAATTCCTCTATGGTCTGGGGCACCTTGCCGGAATATTTCGAATCGATAATGGAAGCAACCTCGATTATTCTTCTTGTCTTTACTCTATAGAATCCAGTTGATTTGATGATTTTTTCAACATCGGAAATCTTTGCATTGCCAAGCTCGTGTGCTGTTTTGTATTTAGAGAAGAGTTTCTTGACAACTGCAGAAGTATTTTCATCCCTTGTTCTTGCAGATAGTATAGTTCCTATGAGAATGCTAAGCGGACTTCCGTTTTCGGCCTCATGCAATTCTCTTAATGCAGTCATGCGGGGAGGCTTGACAGAATTCATTGTTTTTAACATGCCATCTAGAATTTTTGCTATCTTATCCAACTGATCTTATTATTGACCATACAAGTATTATATCTGTTATAACAAGGCGTTTTGTTGGAACTAACAAAGGAAGAGGAAGCTGCATTAGATGGAAAACATGGAGAAACTCTTGCACTTGCATATCGAGTTCTTGTGGCAATAGGGGAAGCTACGGGATCAGAAAAACTAATCCCTATAGAATGGGCGCATCTCTCAGGCGTTAACTATAACACAATCGGTGACGCAGGTGAACAATTTCTTTCGCATCTTAGCAAAGACACCAAATTCAAGGTAAAGACAACTGTAAATCCAATGGGACTTGACTTTGATACTATTTCAAAATATGAATTGAACGAACAATTTATCCAAAAACAACAAAGTATCAAGGACTCGTACGAAAAAATGGGCGCCATTCCGTCATTTTCTTGCATCCCGTATGAAATCTTTGAATTGCCAAAAAAAGGCACTCACGTCTCCTTTGCCGAAAGCAACGCAGCAATTTATGCAAACTCGGTATCAGGTCTTAAGACAAATAAAGAGGGTGCTTTTAGCGCTCTTGCCAGCGCAATTACTGGTAAGAGCCCACGCTCTGATCTAAGAGATGATAAAAACAGGAAACCAAACGTTACTATTCAAATGAAAATCAAAAATAAAGACGAACTAACCTATGGCATGCTTGGATACTTTGCAGGAAAAGTTGCCGGGAACTCTGTCGCTATATCAGGTACTACAAATCTTGATAAACGTAGCTGCAAATCGCTATGTGCAGGCATGGGTACCTCAGGAAGATGTGGAATGTTCACATTAGAGGAAGGCGAAGGAGAAAAGATAGACTTTGATGATAAAGAAATGCAAAACGTTCGAGATGAGCTTAACACGTCAGAATCCGGTGATGTAATCACTCTTGGAAGTCCTCAACTTGGCCTCGAAGAGATATCGGATCTTGCCGTGATGTTACATGGAAAGTCCTTTAGGAAACGCTGTATGATCTTCTGTCCTAGAGCCATAAAAAAACAGATAACAGACTTGGGATATGCAAAGGAGATAGAGCGAGCAGGTGGCGAATTTCTATATGATTGCTGTATATGCCTCACACCGCTCATCAACAAAGACAACGTTGATTCCGTAATAACAAATAGTGTGAAAGGAGCGTATTATCTTAGAACATCAAACGGTGTGGATGTTAATCTCAAAAGCCTCAGTCAAATAGTACGTGAAGAAACAAAATGAACGTCCAAGTAATTGTAAAAGGAAAAACAAAAGGTGCCTTGCTTGTTTCAAGAAATCCAATAAATTTTCTTGGTGGAATAGATAAAAAGACAGGGCTGGTACGGGACGAAAATCACGATCTTTTTGGCAAGTCTATTGCAAACAAGATTCTAGTTTTTCCGTTTGGTGTGGGAAGCAGCGTGGGGGCATACACCATTTACTCCTTAAAATACAACAAACGTGCGCCGCTAGCAATGATTTGTCTAAAGGCAGATATCACTACCGCATCAGGGTGTGCTATTTCAAATATACCTCTTGTTGTGGTACCAAAACGAGATTACGAATCGCTAAAGGACGGTAGCAAAGTCTCACTTGACGCCATAAAAGGCAATATACTATAGGTTCACTCTTACTATTTTCCCGTTGGGTCCAGTTTCCTTGAAGACAATTCCCTCGAATTTCATAATCATGGTACTCTTTCGTTTCCAATAATCTTGAGGGGCACCAGCCTTTTCGCAGGTGTATCCAAGAAACTCTTCTTCATCCCATCCATGTTCCATAGGAACTTGGGGAAGTAAAAGCCCCGAGCCAAATTCCCATTTTACAATAAGACCGTCTCTTCCCACCTTTATCATCTTTGGATATTCCAGCGGATCTTCAACCTTGATAACAGTAGGCGGTGTGAGCACAGTTACTTCAAAGGTAATCTCACTAAGTTCTTCGTATTTTACGGGAGGAAAGCGAGGATCGCTTGTAGCAGAAGCTATAGATGCATCCACAAGTGACTGGTACAGTTTTCTATCAGGAGTTGGAAATCCTATACATCCCCTGAGATTCTCTTTTCTGTTCAATGTGACAAAGACTCCAGAATTATATGAAAACCTGCTTTTGATATCCTCTGGAACTGGTATCTTTCTACCAGTCTTGAGATATTGTGTAACTACTAATCTAGCGGTCTTGACTAGTATCTCTCCATCCTCATCTGAAATACTCATTTTACCCTCTCGTTGAGTTTGGTCACAAACTCCTGGAGTTTTTCAAAATGAGTCCCCTCCCAGTAAATTTTCTTGCAGGTATCACAAGTCCAAAACTGATCTTGTTTTTCAAAGACTCCCTTTGGAACCTTGCTTGAAACGCTGGATTTATCGATTAATTGTAATTTTCCATTGCAGCTAACGCATCGGGAAAAGTTCGTATCTATACCAAAATTGCCCAGTCCTACCACTCTTCTTACCTGAATAATTTGTTCAATCTCGTCGTTTCCTCTTATAAGGACACTTGTAATGCCTGACTTTTCCGCATTTTTTGTTAACAGTTCATCTTTTGTCAATATTATCCGGTTCTCTTTTCTTGCAAGTTCGATTAGTTCGTCGTCTTGTATCGATGAAGAATATTTTGCGTTGTATCCAAGAATGCGCAGTTTCTTTGCCAGGTTGCCAAGCATTGCATCAACTATAAAATCTGATCTTTGCAAATTCAACTATATGCCTGACCCTGTCCAGATTCTACTATGTGACTATCTCCAGCAGGAATTACTCGTATAAAATCATCAATAGAAAAAGACTTGACAACTTCTTCCTTTTCTGATATCTTTAGAAATTCCAGCTTTATCTTTTTGGCTATTTCTGTCATTTCTTGACCAGAAGGTTCTATTGTTACAAAATAGATGCATTTTCTCTTGATAGCTGAAGTTGGGCCACACATTATCAAGTAATTCTCATCTTTTTGGAAAAGACCGACAGCTAGCTGCAAAGTAGAAACTTGAACAAAATTCCTCGTGCCTTCAATTACAAAGGACCCTTTTGCAATAAATTGACCGCTTGGAGCAGCAGTCTTGATTTGGTTTGGCTTAACCCAGTAAGCGTTTAGTCCGTATAGTCCCTCTCTCCACGCCCTACTGAAACAAACTGTGGCTTGTGCCACTTCGGTTACACTTGACATCTTGTCAGTCTCGCCTTTTAATATGAAAAATGGCGATCCAACAATTTCCGCATGAAATACTCTGTCGTTTTTGTCTAGGTGTTTTCTTATTACTGAAGAATTGGACGATGCATCACGTCCTCCAATTGCCAAAAGATCATCTGAGGTGAAAAACCACCTATATCTCTCGTACCATTCCCTTTTTTTCTGAACAGTGAAAACAACCGAGTCACGAGCTATACTGGCTTGTTTCTTGAAGGTTTCCAAATTTTTCTCTGTCTTTCTTTTCTCTAGTTCTATTGTATCGATTGCCCTCAACTGCTTCTTTGATTCGGTGTATAATACCGAAGCTATGGCTTGAATTGAGGACTGGGTATTGATCTTGATCTTTTCCCCGTTGATATTTATCATAGGAATACCTGCTTCTTTCGTTAAAGCAGAGTTGTACTGGTTTAGTAACGGTTGGATTCTGGCATCATCAATTGCAGTAACCCCAGATGGTATTATACCTAAAAGCGCCTTTGCTACGGTAGAAATGCCGCTTACTCGCTCCTTTACTGTAGCAATTGCCCTGCTCTGCTCTTCTAGTTTGTGTTCAAGTTCGGCAATTTTCTGATTTGCGGTTGTAGACTGGGATGACTTTCCCTGTTCGAGGAGATTTTCTGAAAATAGCAAATCCAATCCCTCCATGAAGCTTGGTACTTTGGTAGAGTTTTTTTCAGACAGATTTCCAAGAGGTATTGGAATTACGTCTGCACTCTTTTCATCACGTACTATATATGGTTCGTGGTTACCGCTGATGACTTTATCAATTAAATCCTTTATTGCTTGAAAAAGTTTTTTGATTTCTTCATCAGATAAAGTATTTCCGATTCTCTTTGGATCGATACCAGCAATTCGAATTATTTCCTCGGCGTATTTGGTGGGAAGCCCAAGCGTTCTGCCAATCCATCTTACTACAATAGTTTGGACTGTCTTAATCTCGTCTAGATTATCCCGCGTGATCTCAAAAAGATTCAATCCGGAAGATGGCGGTGGTACATAAGTCAGGCCAACACCTAGCTTCCTGTGTCTTACATCAATTGAATGAAGCAAGGAAAGAATCTTCATCTCTTTGTTACATAATATGATATTACCATCTCCAAAAAATTCTCCAACCAAAACAAACTCCTGGTCAAAGCCAGTGAAAGTGATATACACAATCCGTTCGCTGCCAATTTGTTTGATATCAGTAATTCTTGCCCGTAGCAGATCATTTCTTAGTCTTTTTACCAATCTGTTTTCTTCAATTTGGTCTATCTTGATACCAGTAATCCACAATCCAAAGGTGGAAAACATCAGTAAAATGTCAGTCTTTTCTGGATGGTGAAGCTTAAAGAGTATACTGTTGCGAGTTATCCCATAGATATTACTGATATAGTAATCGTTTATTCCCTTGCTTATCTCGTCAACTAGGTAACGTAATTCAATTCCCGCTAGTGTCATAATGAGTGCTCACTGCTCTGAAATTATACTCTTACTATTGTGGTGTCAACCAAACGTTTTAAACGGGATTTGACAGAGTGATTTTGAAAATTTACTTGGTAAGACATCCAAAGAAAAAGGGAAATGAGAAGAAACCTGATGATACTAGGAAGAAACCTGATGGTACTGACACAAAGGATACTCCTCCTGGAACATCTGACGCACCTGCAACGGAAGAAACCAAGATAAGAATCGGACTTGATAGGGTCTTCTGGATTCGTGTTGGCCTGGGGATACTTGCGGGAGCGCTCTCGGCTGGAATCGGAATTTCCTATATACACGCCTCAACCCGTGGGATTATTGGATTGGCAATTATGATATCTTTATTCATTGTGTCTTATGGAGTAGCTAAAGCGCTGAGGGTTCCTATTCCTTCAACTGACAGGAAAAAACTCGTTATGACAGGGATAGGTAGTTATTTTCTGATGTTCGTATTTAGCTGGATTTTGACATATACTATAATTCATCCTGCAATCGGGCTTGTCACTGTTAGGTAGTCCTAAATATTGATATCCTTTTGGTGAATTATATCATGTGGCAGTATCGCACCCCTGGCATTCCAGATGAATTATTTGAAAGAACAGAAGAAGTGCCTATAACAAAAGAAGAGGTACGTGTGGTACAGTTATCCAAAGGAAGACTTTCAGCAGGTCATGTTGTATATGATATCGGATGTGGAAGCGGGTCGGTATCTGTTGAAGCTGGATACCAAATAGGACCGGCGGGCAAAGTTTTCTCAATTGATATTGATGGTAAAGCAGTTGAACTTACAAAGAAAAACCTGTCCAAATTTGGAGTCTCAAATGTTGATGTCATTTTGGGAGATGCAAAAGAAAAAATTTCCGACCTTCCACAGGCTGATGCTATCTTTATTGGTGGAACAGGGGGAGATACTACTGATATCATAAAACTGTGTGAAAGTAAACTGAAATCAGGTGGAAGAATAGTAATTGGTACTATTTTAATTGAGACGCTATATTCCGTATTAAATATTATGGAAAAGCTGAGATTCTCCTCTCTAGACATTACTCAGGTCACTATATCAAAAAGCCGCAAGACCTCTACTGGTACCATGATGATAGCAAGAAATCCAGTTACTATAATATCGGCAACGAAAACCTAGATAGCCTGATATCTTCATCCATGACCATTTACATATGCGTTGCCAGTGGAAACTTCCTAATGGGAACAAAATAGGCAATTTCCTGTGCTGTAGAGTTACCTTGCTCGTAAAATAAATGGAAAAAAATGGAAAAATTTTGCAGAAAAATTTTTTACCACTATTTAGGCTTTGCTCTGGTAGCTTTGAATATCACCCTGATCCGAAGGATTGTAGTAAAATTAGTAGAAATCAAAAATATTCGATAACAGGAACAAATCTAAAACCTTACCGAACATTTCCATAAAATTTAGCTTTTAATTAGGCACAATCGCGTTTTCCACTGATGGCCGAACTAACATGTGTAGGATGCGGTCCTGGCGATCCTGAACTTTTAACCGTAAAAGCTGTAAAGGCTATAAAAAATGCTGATACGATAATGTGTCCAACTTCAAAGGAAGGAAAAGAAAGCATTGCTTATGCCATTGTATCCAGTATAGTAGATGATTCCAAAAAACCAGAGGTTGTAAACTTGGTATTTCCAATGGTCAAAGACAAGGAAGTTCTTGAGTATACCTGGGAAAAAAACACAAAAACAATAGCAGAATCTGTGCGAAGCGGCAAAAATGTTGTCTATCTTACAGTTGGGGATCCGTCACTATACAGTACATGGATCTATATCCACAGAGAATTAAAGGAAAAATATCCTGACGTTAAGATCAATATCATTCCAGGAATAGTTTCCATGTTTGCATTTGCATCAAAAGTCGGAATAAGCATTGCAGAAGGTGATGAAACAATGACAGTTGTCCCAGCGTGTTATGATCTTGGAAGAGTAAAGGAGACTGCGAAAAACTGTGATACAATGATCTTTTTAAAAGACGGAAGATACTTTGACCAAGTTATATCATTACTAAAAGAAGCTGGATTTCCAGATACATCACTTTTTGCCATAGCCCAAGATGTGGGAACTAATCAGGAAATTGTAAAAAAGTTGACGCTTGGCGAAGTTACAAAAGAGACTTTTACAAACAAATATTTCTCCATAATGGTGGTAAAGCGTGGCTAAAGTTTACTTTGTTGGCTGCGGTCCTGGCGATCCGGAATTACTTACGGTAAAAGCAAAGAAACTAATTCAAAAAGCCGATGTTGTAGTCTATTCAGGATCATTAATTCCTAAAGAAATAATTAAACTCTGTAAAAAAGCTGAGCTATACGATGCTGCAAAGCTTGTCAGGGAAGAAATCTTTGAAATTCTAAAAAATAGCGCACAAAAAGAAAAATTAGTAGTCAGGTTGCATGACGGAGATCCCAGCATTTATGGAGCAATACGAGAACAGACAGACAACCTAAAAAAAGTAGGAATAGAATACGAAATTATACCAGGAATAACCTCATTTTTGGCATCTGCTGCCTCATTGGGGAGCGAACTTACGCTACCAGGTGTTACACAAACTATTATTGTAACAAGAGCAGAGTCTAGGACCAAAGTACCAAAACGGGAGAAAATCTCTGAGCTTGCAAAACACAAAGCTACCATGATATTCTACCTTAGCGTTCATCTGATATCTAATATAGTAAAAGAAGCAATCAAGGGTGGATATCCAAAATCAACACCTGTAGCAGCAGTTTACCGCGCAAGCTGGAAAGATGAAAAAATCATTACTGGAACACTAGGTGATATAGTAAAAAAAGTTAGAGACGAAAAAATAACAAGAACTGCTATCATAATAATTGGTGATATAGTAAATCCAAAATCATACGAATATTCAAGATTGTATGACAAGACATTTAGTCATGGATTTAGAAAAGCCCAAGTCATATCATAATGGTACCACTTTGTTTTTGATTCCTATTTTTCCCAAGCGTTTCTGAAACGCTTTGATATTACCTGAAGCAAAGATCTTTAGTGTCCTTCTTCGTGATTTTTTGCCTTTCAGCAGCTTAACAACCTGATCAGCCACTGCATCTGCAGGATCCAAAAATGTTACACCAGGAAAGATTTCTTTTAACGTTGGTAA